>JASLRP010000475.1 GCA_030743915.1 SAR202 cluster bacterium
GCGATCCACATTAACTACAAATTGAGCGAGACAGACCAGTTTTCCCGCTATTTTTTCGCTCTAAGCGAACAGGGACTGCATCTCCAAAAGGAAGCTGGCGGCATCTACACCGTCTTCTTGCCGACAACCGACCGACCCTACGTCTTGAACAGATGGCACAATGTAGAGATTCGAGGCGACCAGGGTAACATCCTGATGCTGATTGACGATGAAGTTGTGTTGAATCTGTTCGACCAAGACCCGTTGCCTCCTGGCACTATCGCATTCGAGTCTCTGGACGACTCTAGCATTTTGATCGACGACGTCGAGGTTCTGCCAGCCAGCGGCCACCTGACGACGCAAGCCCCAACTCCACAACCTACGTTTGAGGCGACTTTCTCCGTAGACGTATCCAGTGGCGTCGCGCCATTGACGGTGCGCTTCCGAGACGAAACGCTGGGAGCCGTGACGTCGTGGCGATGGGACTTTGGCGATGACGCTTTCAGCACCGAGCAGAATCCCACTCACACATACGCTGAGGAAGGGACTTATGTGGCGTGGTTGAAGGTCGCGGGCTCGGATGGTTCGGAGCACAAAACTCCAATTCAGATCATTGTGAGCCAACCTCCCGTTTTGTTGGTTCCGTCCCCCACGCCGACGCCGACACCAGTTGTCCAGGCAACTTTTTCTGTCAACGTTTCTGAAGGAAGCGCTCCACTGAATGTTCGTTTTACCGACACTTCAAAAGGGAACGTTACAGCTTGGGCATGGGATTTCGGAGACGGGACAGCAAGCACGCAAGAACACCCTGTGCACGAGTACACAGAGGCAGGGAACCATAAAGCAAGCTTGAGGATCACGGATGACAATGGAGAGAGCGACATTGTTTCGATATCCGTCACGGTAAATCCGGGGCCTCTCGTCACAATCGATGTTCAGCCATCCTGGGTCACAGTAGACAAAGGCACCTCCCAACAATTCACCGCAGTCGGCGCCGACGAGTTCGGCAATAATGTCCCTGGCCTTGCTTTCGTCTGGGGCGCCACCGGCGGGGTGATTGATGAAGCGGGCATCTTCACCGCAATGACTGAGCCAGGGCTTTTCGAGGTGAAGGCGTTAACGACGCTGAATGCCGGTGTCCGTGGCGACTCAGCCGTTGTCGGCATTCCCCCAGTCTGGATTCCAGTGGGAGACATGGCTGAATCCCGCGACTACGCGCGCGCCGTATTGCTCGACGATGGCGAGGCTCTGGTTGGCGGTAGAACTTCGATGGTAGAACTGTTCGATCCCACAACCCGCTCTTTCAGTCTGGCGGGACACTTGCTGTGTGGCCGTTTTGATGAAGCCCCGGCGGTTCGCCTTGATGACGGGAAGGTTCTCATTGTCGGCGGCGCAGGAGGGGAGCGATGTGCCGACATTTACGATCCCGTTGCCGGGACATTCAGGCGAACAGGGGAAATGAACGTAGGCAGGACTGGATACCATTCGGCTACGCTTCTCAACGATGGCAGAGTTCTAGTCGTAGGAGGCCCCAATGAATCAGGCCTCAGTATTACTGAAGCGGAAATCTACGATCCGAAGACCGGCACATTTTCACTCACAGGTTCCTTGATCGCAGGCAGGTCTCTTCACGCCGCGACTCTGTTGCAGGACGGCAGGGCGCTCATCGTTGGGGGAGTTGCGCAGTTCAGACCTGGGGTCAATACTTTGCTGAATTCCGCTGAGTTGTATGATCCGACCACCGGAGAATTTACTCTCATATGTTGCATGAAGTCCGTGTTTGAGAGCTGCGAGGCCACTCTGCTCGAAAATGGAAAGGTTGTGCTGACCGGCGGAAGCTCGCAGGCTGAGCTGTTTGATCCGGTGACCGAGAGTTTCTCTCCCACCGGCGGGAGCATGGCGGAAACTGGCCGCGTTCGTTCATCTGCAACTCGACTGTTGGATGGGACAGTCCTGATCTCTGGAGGGTCTCCGGGCCTGGCATCTAATTCAGTGGAGTTGTACGATCCGTTGTCTGACACGTTCGTGAACATGCCAGGCATGGGCCATGCCAGGCAAATGCATGGGGCCACTCTGTTGCCTGACGGGAGCGTCCTGGTGATTGGCGGATCGAACAATCTCCAGAGCGGGGAGCAACACATGTCCGCGGAGATTTTCATCCCCGCCGCTTCACCATTCACAACGACTCAGACCGATTCCGGCACAATATCAGGCCACGTTTACGCTGATGATGGGGTATCACCAATCTCCGATGTCCGTGTTCGTGTGTTCAACGACGACACCCGAAAATGGGTGGCAGAGGGAAATACCGCCGGCGATGGCAACTATGCTATAAGCGTTCCATACGGCGCTTATAGGGTCCACGCATGTCCGACATGCTCGAATAATATCGGATATGTTGGCGAGTGGTACCGGGAGACTCTCCGCGGAACGGCAACGCGAGTCGAGGTCAACTCGCCCGTTGGCATCCCCAATACTGATTTCACGCTGGACGTGGGCGGGACCATATCGGGCTACGTGTATGGCCCTGATGGGATGACGCCCGTGGCCGGTGTGCAGATCGGCGTATGGCACGATGGGATAAGCGACTGGCATGGACCAACTTGGACGGCGGCGGATGGCAGCTATGTCCTGACTGTGCCTGCTGGCCAACACAAGGTCCTGGCCAGTCCGCAAGTCTCAGGTCAGACGGAATTTCCTAACATGTGGCACGGCGGCGCGAGTGTCCGAGCGAAGGCAACTCTGGTGCCAGTTACAGCGCCCAACAACACTCCCGGAGCCAATTTTGTCCTCGGGGTGGATGACGCGAGCTCCAACGTGTCTGATCCACTCGTCGGGCCGACTCCCAGTGGCTCTGGCGTGCTCTATGTTAACGAAGAAGCCGACTTTCTGAGCGTTGCGATGAAACTCGGCGAAATGGAAATCATCGACTTCGAGGCGCTGCCAGATGGTTCGACGCTGAACTCCGGAGATACGGTAATCGGAGACGAGTTTTCAGCTTTGGGCGTAACCTTTGAGGTTACTGAACTTCCTGGCAACAGTCTTCAAACGTGCACTCCTCCGATCGCAGGTTCCTCAAACTCGCTCTCTCCCGGAGCCTGCCCAAACATCGGTGGGGATGCGAGTCAAGATGACCTGGTGATCCGGTTCGACCCGCCGGTCGTGGCAGCCGGATTCCGCATCATTGACAACGGCGGAGGCGCTGGTGAGTCGGTCACGTTCCTCGACATGTCCGGCAGGGTCATTAACAAGGTTGAGCGCCTTCCAAATGTCTGGGTCGGCTCGATCAGCGCTGAAGCGCCAATTGCCGAGATACGAATCGTGGAGATGGCCAACGACGGCGACGATGTGAACTACGACGACATCATGTTCGTTCAAGGGCCTGTGGCGCTGCTGAGTGAGAACTTCGAAAGCGCCGCCGGCGGGTGGACATTTAACATGTCGAACTGGATCGTCGGGAGGGATGACGGCGACTACTTCCTCAGTGGTCTCGGTCATCACACAGCGACATATTTACCGGGCGCCGGTTGGGACGATTACCGACTGGAGTTGAGTGTGAAGCTGATAGGCCCGGCTACTCATATCAACGTCCGCTCCAGTGAGATCGGACGGTACTTCGTCGGATTCGATATGAATGGAATCGGTCTCAGCAAGCAAATCCGACCGGATACATTCTTTCCGAATCTCGCGAGAGCCAACTTCCCTGTAGCGCCGGATGTGTGGCACAAGATCGCAATCACGGTGTTCGATAACCGCATTATGATCGCCGTTGATGGTGTCGAACGTATCAACTACACAGACCAGGAACCGATTTTGAGCCAGGGGACTATCGGACTGGAACCACTGCACGACGAGAACGCCCACGTGCTATACGACGACATAACTGTAATCGAGGCAACCGACACAGGTGTCATGGCGGCTCCGCCAGCCCCAGCCCCAGCGCCGATGCCGGTGGCGCCCGTCTCGTCCGAGCCGCGAACAGCCACGATTTCCGGTCAAGTATTTGACGTTGACGGCGTGACCCCAATGGAGGGCGTGCTGATGCGTGCCGAAGGCGGCGGAATATTCGGGTGGGCGGACAGTCGACATACTGGCGCCGACGGCAGCTTTACTCTGGAGGTCCCGCCCGGCCAATATCGAGTGGTTGCCTGCACTCCATGCACTGGTCAACTCGACTACTACGAGTATTGGCATGAAAACACAGGCGATCCGCTGTCCGCCACGTTCGTGTCGGTGGACAATCAGACGCCCGCCACTGGCCTGGTTTACACCCTCGACAGCATAGGCGACGCCACGGGATGGCCCATGATTGCAGCCGCCACATCGACGTACATTCAGGACTGGGAGAACGGCCCCCAAGGCTGGTTCGGCAAACACGGCCCCAACGACCCGGTGGTATTGGTGGATGACCCGACGGCGCCCTCCGGCTCGATGGTGCAGCAATTAACCAGGCGCACCGGAGCGGGCGATTACTTCTCGCCGCTGATTCCAGTCACATCCGGCCAGACGTACTGCGCCGGCGCGTGGATCAAGTGGCTAAGCGGCGCCAGGCCGTTCGTGGGATTCGACGGCTACGACCACGGACGTCGCGATGGCAGATACTGGCTGATCGGACGTGAAGGATATGGCAGTAGCCTGGGCGGAAATGACACCGTGACGCCCGTTTTGGCTGACATTGACGAATGGCGATGGCATGAGAAGCAGTTCACCATAGGATTCGGCGACAGCCTTATCAGGCTCACCAACGAGCTTTCCGGAGAAACCGTGAAACCAGGCCCGGACCTTGCCTACTTCGACGATCTGTCTGTGCGCCTCGGACAATGCGATGGCCAGCCAACTTCGGTGCGGACCAGAGCGAGTGTCGATGAACGCATTGTGTTCACATCGGATCGAGACGGCAATAAAGAGATATATACCATGAATCTGGATGGATCCGGTGTCTCGAGAAACACCGACCACGGGGCTGCCGACGGCTCGCCGTCGCTGTCGCCTGACGGGAAAAGAATCGCGTTCGTCTCGAACCGTGATGACGACTATGAGATATACGTCATGAGCGATGACGGCTCCGGGCAGACCAGGCTCACGGACAGCCCATCAATAGACGGTTCACCCTCGTGGTCTCCTGATGGTTCCAGGATCGCATTCACCTCGTTGCGTGACGGCAACTGGGAGATTTACGTCATGAACGCTGACGGCTCCGACCCGTTGAACCTCACCGATAATCCTGCTGTTGATCTGCATCCCTCGTGGTCCCCCGATGGAGTCAGCATCGCGTTCTCGTCGGACCGCGATGGCAGCGGTGAAATCTACACCATGACTCCGGATGGCACGGATCAGACCAGACTCACAAACAACGTCAGCACGGCTGGCGCGCCTTCGTGGTCGCCTGACCTCACCAAGATCGCTTTCCACATGCACAGCAAGATATTCACGATAGACACCGACGGAGCGAACCAGACTCAGATCACTGAGAGTGGAGACACGGACATCTACCCGCGCTGGACATCCGGCGGCACACGCATCGTGTTCACGTCAATGCGCGACGGCCACCCAGAAGTTTACATCATCGGAGCCGACGGCTCTGGCGTGACCAATATTACCAACGACCCCAGCCAGAACTACACCGTAGGCGGGCCGTAGCCAACGCGTCCGCCCAGTCAACCATCTAACACCAGCTCCCGGTTTGATTCAGGCCGCCAGACGATTTCCTAACTCGCGGAGCGCGAAACGAATGCTCGACTGACAGATTTGCTTTGCCTTTTTTCGGAGTTCACAGGAGGTGAGGATGGAGTTTGACGATTCACCGATTTCTGAAAACTATCGACATCATGCATTCAATCAGGAGAATACCATGAACATATCGATTTCCAAGATGCGGATATTTCAGGTTCGATGGCTGGCCGTTATCGCGGTCACCGTACTCATGTTGGCTTTGGCCTACAATCCAGCGATCTCCTTCGCAGACACATGGGGGATACTTTTTGCGGATGATTTCGAGTCCGGAGTCGGCCCGTGGGAGCTGGACTCAGGATGGTCGATCATCGACGATGGAGGAAACAACGTTCTGCAAGGCAGCGGCCATTCGTGGGCCTATCTTCCGGTCGGCGAGATGTGGACGGACTACCGGTTTGAGGCAAGAGTGAAACTGGTCCGGCAGGAAATCCATCTGAACGTCCGCATGAACGATCGAGGTCGCTACTTCATCGGCCTTCACGAAGGGGGCGTCGTCCTCAACAAACAGTACTGGCCGGATGTGTTCCTCAATGACCTTCTGGGCGCCAAGTTCTTCGTGGCGCCCGGCGAATGGCACATGGTGGAGATAACCGCAAAAGGCAACCGGATTCAGATTGCCGTCGATGGGATAGACCGGGTTGAGTACTTCGATATTGATGACCCGTTCCTCAACGGCACAATCGCTCTGGAGACTATCCACGACGGAAAGGCCCTGAGTCTTGTTGATGACGTGTTCGTGGAAGGCGAGGCTTTGCCTGAACCGCCAGCCTGCCCCAAAGAGCCCGGAACCCGGTCGATGGGTTACTTTAAAACCCACCCAAAGGTCGTGATGCGTGCGCTGGAACTGGTCGGTGAACCCGAGGCCTTCGACTTCATCATGGACCTTCTGTGGAAGAACAAGACAGCTAAAGGGAAACAGCAGATCCTGATCCTGGACCGTGCCCACACTGTCCTGGGGATGAACGAGCGGGTGTTCACAATTGGACAATGCACCCTGCGAGAGTTGGGACTTGATGGCGACTCGTCGGTGAGTAAACTCCGCGACAAGTCGAAACGGCTCATTGAGGATATCGACTGGAAGGATCGAGACTACAACAAGGAACCTCTGACGTCTAAAGAGAAGGAGGAGTTGGCCGAACTGTCCGAAATCATCGACGCTGTCAACAACTCCAACGCCGACGCGCCGCTCCCGAAGGACTATGATGACGTAGCGCAACCCGCCCAGAAAGGCAAGAAGAAGTAGGGCGACGGTTGGCAAAAAGTGACCAGCGTCGCCGATCGGGTGCTGGGCCAAGAGGGTCGGTTGAAATAGCCGGCCCTCTTTCAGTTTTCGATGAATTTCAATCTGTCCTTGATTTGACGGAAATCTTCAAACTCGACACGCGAGTCGGCGCCAGTTTGACAGCCTTCTGGGGCATTACTACAATTGCCCCGTCGAAACGTCACGTTGCTCAGCAACGCAAGCCGTTTCGCCTGCGGTATATAGAGCGCGAAGGAGTATATCTGAATGGCTACGTTCGGCAGAGACGGTTACGAGTACGAAGTGGTGGAAGGTTTCTTCAAACGACCAAGAGGCTGGCCGTTTGTGGAGGCCGCCGACGCGGCTGTCGACAAGGATGACAACGTTTACGTGCTCAATCGTGGCCCCTACGCCGCCGTCATGATCTTCGACAAGGATGGGGACTACCTGGACGGTTGGGGAAGGATTGGAGGAAGACCCGAAACCGGGTTCGATTTCCAGGTGCCGCACGGCATCAGCGTAGGACCCGATGGTTCTGTTTACACCAGTGACACCGGAGACCACACCGTGCGAAGGTGGACCAAGGAAGGCCAGCTCCTTCTCACGATGGGAACTCCGATGAAGAACGCGCCGGAGCAGAGCGGCCAACCCTTCAATCGGCCCACCCACCTGACTGTTGCCACGAACGGGGATTTTTACGCCTCTGACGGGTATGGCAATTCGCACATCCACTGCTTCGATCCCTATGGACAACTAAAGTTCTCGTGGGGAGGTCACGGCAGCGGGCCCGGGCAGTTCGACACCGTTCACAGCGTCTTTATCGACATTGAAGATGACGACAAGATTTACGCTGCTGACCGTTACAACAACCGAGTGCAGTATTTCACTCCCAAAGGAGAATTCCTGGGCGAGTGGACCGGATTGAACCTGGCCAACGCAGTCCGCAAAGGGCCTGACGGGAATTTTTATGTCGCCGAGTTGGACCACAGTGTCAGCGTGCTGAGTCCGCAAGGAGATGTGCTGACACGCTGGGGCAGGACAGAGGTCGAAGTGGACGACAGCGACACAGGCTCCGGTTTGCCCACCTCCCCCAGTCGAAATCCGATGATCAAAGGCAAGGTGAAGCACGAACCGGGGCCGGGCCTCTTCGGCGCTCCTCACGGGATCGCGGTGGACTCAGCGGGCAGTTTCTACGTTGCTGAGGTCAGCGAGACTTTCCTCGGTTTTGACCGGGGAGACCGGAGCGTTCAGAAGTTCATCCGGGTCTGAGGTGGATCAGATAATCCAACTCCGCAGCAGCGGTCGAAGTAAGTCAAGATCAGCGTCGAGCAACGAAACGCCCGACGGTTACCAGTCTTGCACTGGGAAGCTATAGTTTTCACCAACCCACAAGCGCTCGACGCGTCCCTGATCATTCAACTCGAAGACAAACTTCTCTCCGTGGGCTGAACCTCCCAGGGGATTTTCAATCCTGAATGTGTGTTCTCCCAGCGGCGAAAGGGTTGACATGCTCTCCATCGGGTCTGGCTGCGATGGGTCTATAGCAACGAGTTTTCCATTCAGTTGCAAAACCTGCAAGTCGCTCCACGCGCTCTGGTACTTGCCGAAGTAAGCCTGCCATTCGGGGCGCGAGTAGGCGAACCTTGAGTCCGAATCTGACGCATTCAGTATCGCAGGCGCGACCCATTGGAACGCCTTGTCGATGTACATTTCTGGATTGCCATCGTCTGCATTCGTGAAAGCGATGACGCCAATCTTGTGGGCAGGGATCAATCTAACGTGCGTGCGGAATCCCTGAACCGCTCCGCCGTGGCCGACGTGGGTTTTGCCACCGATTCTCCTGACGTTGAAGCCCAGACCCCAGCCGGATATCCAATCCTGGTCCAGCCAATGGACTCGGTGCATTTCGCGAAGGGAACTGCCCTTCAGGATTTGGATCCCACCTGCGTTGCCATCTCGAAATTGGAGCATGGCGAATTTGGCCAGGTCTTCAACGGTAGTGGACATGTTTGCAGCCGCTGTGATGCCTTTTCCGTCGGTGAATGGGCTGACATGCCGGTTGCCGTCTGGCTGGCGACGTCCGTACCCGGTTGCCAGTGACGGATTGTCGCGATCGGGCGAGTTCACGAATGTGCTGGCCATGTCGAGCGGGTCCAGGATGTTCCGCTGAACATATTCCGCGTAGCCGATTCCCGATACCGTTGCGACGATTTCGCCTGCCAACGACAGCGCGAGGTTCGAGTATTTCCAGCGAGTTTCCGTAGGCAGGACGGTTTCTTGTTTTGACAGAGCATCGACCATCTGATCGCGGGTCGGGAACTCGGAATCGGTCCAGTATGGGAAGGCCGCCTCGCGTGGCAGTCCAGAGGTGTGAGTGATGAGATGTCGAATCGTTATGGCAGGCGCGTCGAGGTGTTTGTTTTGGATGTCGAACCACGGAAGATGCTTCGTGATCGGGTCATCGAGTTGCAACTTCCCGCCGTCGCGAAGCTGCATGATCGACGTTGCCGTGAACAGCTTGGTGATCGAGGCGATGCGATAAATCGTGTCTGGCTTCGCGGGAGCGCCCGACGCAATGTCACTGTGCCCGAACCCTTTCGACCAGACCAGTTTCTGATCGAAAATTATCGCGATGGACAGGCCAGGTTGGCCACTGTAGGCCATCTGCGATTCGATCCATGCGCTGAGCAGATCGATGTTCGATGCGACCGCTTCATAAGACATTGATTCGTGGGTCATACGTTTCGCCCTCGCTTGAGAGTAGCAATAATCAGGTGTTCAAATTAAGATTGGAAATCCTGAATTCTTGTGGCAATCGTGCCTATAAGCTCAACAACGAGCGAATCGTCCGCCAATCTAGCCGCTTCGAGCTTATGTAAACCAGACGGTCACCCCTGCTGAGGCCAAGACTGTCAAATCGTAAATGCACGTCCTCGCCCCGGATCACTCCCACCAGATTGACCTCGTGGTCGAGAAGGCGTTTTGCCGCTTCATTGTAAGG
>JASLRP010000476.1 GCA_030743915.1 SAR202 cluster bacterium
GTGAAAATCATATCAATTCGATCTGCGTTATTTGTGTTGGCCCTGGCGCTGACCGTGACGTTGACCGCCTGTTCGAATGAATCCAATAGCACAGAACAGGTTGAACCCGACGGCCGACTGAGCGTCGTGACGACCGTTTCGCCGATCACCAGTCTGGTGGAGAGCATCGGCGGGAATCGTATCAGGCTGGAGGGCATCATACCGGAAGGAGTGAACTCCCACACCTATGAACCCGCCCCCTCGGTGGCCCGACTGATTACTGAGGCTGACCTCATTGTTATGAACGGCCTGTTTCTGGAAGAGCCAGCGCTGAACATGGCGGAAGCCAACAAGAAGGACGAAGCGGTTATTCTTCAACTGGGCGACAAAACGGTGACTCCTGAGCAGTGGCAGTTCGATTTCTCTTTCCCTGCCACAGGAGGCAGGCCGAATCCGCACCTGTGGCCCGATCCGATCCTGGGCTTGAAATATGCCGAACATGTGCGGGATGAACTTTCACGGCTGGATGCTGACAACGCTGATTACTACTCAGCCAATTACGACGCCCTGAAGTTGAGAATCGACGAGTTAGACCAGGGGATTGTGACCTCGGTCCAGACCGTGCCGGAAGGCGATCGACGGCTGCTGACCTACCATGATTCGTGGGCATATTTCGCCTTGAGGTACGGCATGTCGGTGATCGGGGCAATCCAGCCATCGGACTTTACAGAACCGTCTGCCCGCGATGTCGCCGAACTGATAGACCAACTACGGGAGCTAAAGGTCCCGGCCATATTCGGGTCCGAAGTTTTCCCCAGCGAGGTCATGGAGCAGATTGCCAAAGAGGGAGGAGCCGAGTTCATCGACCAGTTGCGTGACGATGACCTCCCCGGAGCGCCGGGCGATGCTCGGCACTCATACTTCGGCCTGATGCTGTCCAACATGGAGATAATGATCGAGGCGCTGGGCGGGAACACGCAGGCGCTGGCTGATTTCGATACAGGCCCGGTGTTTGAGGGCGAGAGTGGAGCAATCTACCCTCAGTAAGGATTTTTCCCTGCAATGCTGCATCCATCGCCGCATCATTATGAGAGTCACGAGCCGGCTGTTGAGCTTCGGAATGTTACGTGCGGTTATGAGGGCGTTCCAGTCGTGGAACACGCCAGTCTCAAGATCGCTCGCGGCGATTTTGTCGGGTTATTGGGTCCCAGCGGCTCCGGCAAGACAACTTTGTTGAGGAGCATTCTGGGCGCGGCGGACGTCTACGAGGGCGAGGTACTGGTCGATGGAAGATCGATCAAAGAGAAACCGCCTACCATCGGTTACGTGCCCCAGTTGGAGACCATCGACTGGGAGTTTCCAGTCACCGTCGAACAGGTCGTGATGATGGGGCTGATTCGGAAAAATCGATTCTTCCCAGGGTTCCGAAAAGAAGAGAAAGAACACGCTTACTCCATCATGGAACGTCTGGGGATTGCAGATTTCGGAAAACGTCATATCCGACAGCTTTCCGGCGGCCAACAACAGAGGGCGTTCCTGGCCCGGGCGCTGGTGAGCAACCCATCTCTCTTGTTGCTGGACGAGCCGACCAGCGGCGTGGATATCAAGACCCGCGATGAGGTGATGCACCTGCTGGACGAGCTCAACCATCAGGACATCACGATCCTGCTGACGACCCACGAGATCAACGCCGTCGGAGCGCACCTGCCCTGGGTCGTGTGCATAAACGGCAGAATCGTTGCCGAAGGCCCTCCGAGTGATGTGTTTACGCCTGAAGTGTTGGAGGAAACGTACAACGCCGAGATCCACATCACTGAGTATCAGGGCATGAAGCTGGTGGCCGAATCTCCCCACTACTTCGGTCGCAATGGACGGCACGATCACGATCATGAACACGAGACCGTTGCAGGAGACTGACTGGCGATGCTCGATCCGCTCCAATACGAATTCTTTGTTCGCGGCCTCATTGTCGCCACAATGGTGGGAGCATTGTGCGGTCTCATAGGCGTTTACATCGTCCTGCGTAGAATGGCCTACATCGGCCACGGGCTGTCCCACGCGGTGTTTGGCGGAGCGGTGGTCAGCTACGTTATCGACATCAACTTTTTCATCGGGGCCAGTGTGTGGGGATTCCTGTCGGCGATGCTCATCAACCTGACAACCCGAAAGCGCTCCATCGGCGCTGACGCCGCTATCGGAATCATCACGACCGCGTCCTTCGCTCTGGGCATCGCGCTGATAAGCCGAATCAAGACCTTCACTCGCAGCTTCGACGCCGCGCTGTTTGGGAACATTCTTGGGGTCGGGCAGTCCGATATGTACGCCATCGCGATCGTCACGGCGCTGACATTTGCCGCTGTGATCATCGGTTACAAATATCTCCTGTTTACAACCTTCGAGCCTGACGTCGCCGGATTCTACGGCGTCCCCATCGGCTGGGTTGATGCGCTTTTCGCCCTGATTCTGGCAGCGACCATCGTGGTGTCGATCCAGGTTTTGGGAGTCACCATGATAGCCTCGGCCATTGTGATACCGCCCGTGGTTGCCAGATTGTTGACCAATGATTTTGGCAGAATGATGGGGTTGTCGGTCGTGATCGGGGCATTCTGTGGTCTTGGCGGCATCTATTTGAGCTACTTCGTCAATGCCGCTTCGGGGGCGACGGTCGTTCTATTCTCAGCGACGCTTTTTGTCATCGCTTTGGCATACAACTCGGCCAGACAGCGCATTGCCGTCATGCGCGGCAAGGCGCGCCTGCACGCTGGTTCGATCCTGTCGGCGGATGATTCCCACATAGGCGACTGACGATTACGCCCCCTTCCTGCTTGTCCTTCCTCGTATAGAACTCAGCGCTAGAGTTCGACTCGGTAACTGAGCGTCTGGGAATTGGTATAGATGCGGTATAGAGTTGGTGTGCGCATGGCGCATGCGGCCATGACCCCAATCAGATGACGGGCAGCGCCAAAGGGGACAGCCATTGAGAAGGAGATTCCGAGGAGGGCCAATCCTCGGCAAAGCGGGACTGCTGGGCATGGCCGTGTTGCTGATCGGCGCAGCAGTTGCGCTCGCCGCCAGCGGTTACGCTGATGGACACCGATTCTGGTCCAACGTTGGCGAAGACACTATCTCTTTCCGTTACGGCGACGCGCCAATTTGGCCGCCTGAAGGCGGCGAAAGCGACCAGTCGTTCTCTCATCCATTCGGCTCGGAATCGCCCTTTCCGTGGGCGCAACTGAATGGAGACCAGGAACAACCCGAAGGCGCGTTTACTGGAATAGAGGACTCTGAAGGCGTCGAGACTGCTCCGTATCCATCACTCGGTCCGCCAAAAAAATCCCCGCCCGTCGACAATCGTGAAATCCTACGTGTCTGGCTTCAAGATAATCTCTGGTCCTTCCCGCCAGACGAGTTAATCGAAACCGACGGTGATTGCGCTCCCGACACGACGTTCAGAGGCGTGCTCAACGAGGTCATCGATATCCTGAGCGATCCCGGTTCCTCGAAATCTGAACTGGAACAGGGTAGGTTACTGACCGAGGCTGTGGCAGACCAGGCTGACGGCAACCCGGATTGCCCAGATCAGGAAACCGTCGATCCAGAGGAAGAGGCCTGAGGTCAGCTTACATATGGCGGGACATTGAGTCCCAAAGCCTCAAACATTAATCAGGTTCTTGTGCGAGGGTAGGTCATCGACCTGCCCTCTTTTCATTTCCCTGGATCCCCACGACCCTCATCTCCTCCAGCCATAGATGTCTGTGCTGTCTCTATTCCAATACTTTGCCTCGTTGTCTGTATAGAACTCACTTCTATAATTGGCTTCTATAACTGTGTTACTTGAATAAGTTCTAGAATTGTGTACAGTATCTTTGTTACTGGTTGAATGATGTCGCGCCGGTCGTTGACGAGTCGAGTTGTGAGGGTTGTTCGCTCGGTTTAGATCTTGCGCGGTTGCAACATTTCGCCTGTGGACCCCGAGGGCGGTTGCAGCCACAGCACAGAGAACGGGGGAGATATGAGATCGAGGAAATTGAGAAAAATATCCAAGAAAAAACTGGGCGTTGGACGCTTCGCGATACCAGCCTGGCTGATCGGCATGTTTGCTCTGCTGGTGATCGCCGTCGCCGCAGGTCAGGCTGTGGGTCCGGTGCTGAGCGGAGCGGTGCAGGGTTCAGTGGGAGTGACCGCCCAGCAGGGCTTGATTCTGAATGCCACCAGTTCGACCCACGCTGTCGAGTTCGCCGCCGGACATGCTGACGATGCGTTGATAACCGTCAGTGACGAAGGAGCGGCGTTCACCGCGGCTATCGAGATGCACATCGGAGACACTGCCACCATTAAATTGGACATTGACAACTCCAGCGATGCATCGACAAACGCGGTCCTCGAACTAAACGTGCCCAGAGGAATCGACGCCGATGTTGAAGAGGACTCAAATGCCTCTGGAATATCTGAAGCTCGGTTGACGCGAGGCAGTTGGCTGATGAAAATCAACAGCGGAGCGACAGGGCACTTGAACGTCGCCCTATCACCGAAGGATGATCTGGCGCCCGGGTTCTACACAGTCACCGGTCGATTGGTGCAGGTAGCGAACTAGGCCGCTAGAGCAAACTCTCAAAACGATTTCGACAAGGGGCGCAATTTGGCGCCCCTTGTTTCGTTTTGCGCTGTCCGTTCTGTGTATAATCAGCGGGAAAACATTGACCACATAGAACAGGGAGCCTTCATGTTCGATCTGCTCATAACCAACGGACTCATCATCGACGGAACCGGAAGTCCCGGATTTCATGGCGCTGTGGGCGTCAAGGACGAAAAGATCACCATCCATAGAGGCGATGCCTCTGGACTAGAGGCCACCCGTGCCATTGACGCTTCGGGGCGAGTCGTATGTCCTGGATTCGTCGATCTGCACTCCCATGCCGGACTGACAATCCTCGGAGAGCCGCATCACGACCCGAAAGTGCGTCAAGGTGTTACCACCGAGCTTGTGGGCATCGACGGGATCTCTCACGCTCCCTTCAAGTCCCATGAGGAATTGCAGCGGTACATCTGGTTGGACTCCGGCCTCAATGGGTACCCGCCGGACCCCGGCGACTGGTTGAGCGTCGCTGACATGCTGGGCAAGTACGATAACTCCGTTGCGATAAACATCGCGTATATTCTGGGCAACTCGCCGGTGCGAATCTGGAGCGTAGGTTGGGGCGCAGAGCCAGCTACCGACGCCCAGATCGCCGACATGCGCTCGGTGGTCCGCGAAGCGATGGAGGAGGGAGCGTGGGGCCTGTCCACCGGCCTGGACTATCCTCCAGGGGCCTACGCCAGCACCGAGGAGTTGACTGAGTTGTCCGAGGAGGCGGCGAAGCTGGGCGGAATTTATCACACTCACACCAGGGCAAGCCTCCGGTCCAAGGGCCTGTTGGCTCCGTGGGAGGAGGCGTTGGAGATCGGAAAACAGTCAGGCGTTCCTATCCACCTGACTCACTACCGACAGAGCGCTCAGGGTTCTGGCAGCCATCTAGATTATCTCAATCTGGTTGATGACGCCCGTGACGACGGAATGGACGTCACGTTCGATTGCTACACCTATCCCTATTCAGGGACGACCATCACCATCGGCCTGCCTCACTGGGCTAAAGACGGAGGCCCGGAGCGGTTGATGGCTGCCCTTCAGGACCCGTCAGACAGGGCCAAGATGAAGAAAGAGTTGGCCCGAGATCGGTTGGAGAACAACTGGTTGACCAACTTCACTCGCCCGGAGAACAAACGCTACGATGGCCGTTTGCTAACCGACATCGCCGAAATGCGAGGGCAAGACCCTGAGGACGCGCTGTTTGACCTGCTAATTGAGGAGAACTTGGGAATCTCGACGGTGGGGCTGGGAACCAACCCCCACACGCTTCCGGCCTTTGTGTCCCACCCTGCGGGAATGATAGCCTCTGATGCAATTTTGTTCGGCGAATATCCCAACCCTCGAACGTACGGATGCTTCCCCATCGTCCTGGCGGAGTTTGTGAGGGCTGAAAAGCACCTGCGGCTCCCGGAGGCCATACGCAAGATGACGTCCTTCCCGGCCCAGCGTCTGGGCCTTCCTGATCGAGGGATTCTTCGCGGCGGGTTCAAGGCAGACATCGTTGTGTTCAACGCCGACACGGTTAAGGCGATGGCGACTAAGGAAAACCCCAAACAATACCCTGTCGGCATCGAGTATGTGATCGTGAACGGACGGGTCGTCATAGATGACGGGGAGAACACCGGCGATCTGCCTGGCAGGGCTCTGCGTCGAGGCCACGCGACCACATGATTCGGAGCAGAACCGACAATTCAATCTCGGTTGACTGTGCGTCCGGTTTGCGCCAAAATGCACAGCCATGACCCTTGTTAGAGTTCACGTCGGTTTAATCGGTCTCGCAATTCTCTCGTTCGCCGTATTCGTTGCCTGCGGTGGGAGTTCCAATTCCGAGGAAACTGCGCCAGAGTCCGTTGTTCAATCACTGCCGCGCTCTGGAACTGCAACGGCCCCTGGCAGTCTCTCTGAGGCTAGGATCGAACACACTGCGACTCTACTGGCCAACGGGCGAATCTTGGCGGTGGGCGGAGTCGGCAGAACAGATGCCGAACTGGCCTCTGCCGAACTGTACGATCCGGACTCAGGAACCTGGTCTGACGCGGCGTCCATGAATCAGGCCCGGCATCGCCATACGGCAACTTTGCTGCCCGATGGCCGGACTCTCGTGGTTGGCGGAAAGGTGGCGCAGTCAGGCCTCAACGTGGCGGAGATTTACGACCCCGCGTCCGATTCCTGGAAACTTGTGAGTCCATTGACAGAGCCCCGCTGGAGCCACGCAGCAACACTTTTGTCCGACGGAAATGTCTTGGTGACCGGCGGACAGGACGGCACGAAGTTCCGCGACTCAGCGGAGGTGTATGATCCAGCCTCCGACTCCTGGACGGCGGTGCCCGGCATGGCAGTTGCCCGGTCCCAACACACTGCCTCGGCGCTTCCTGACGGCGCTGTGCTGATTGCCGGCGGCAACGACGGAGCCGACGCGCAGGCGTCTTCCGAGATATACAACTACCAGAGCCAGAGTTGGTCTCCTGGCCCATCAATGGCGGAAGCTCGCTGGGCGCAAACAGCGACCAGGTTTACCGACGGCAAGATCGTTATCATCGGCGGTCGCCAAGGGAGCGTCAGTCTGACAACAGTCGAAGTCTTCGATTCCGCCTCGATGGGCTGGACACAACTTGGAGAGATGGCCATTAAGCGTCGAGGGCACAGCGCCACATTGCTCACTGATGGCCGTATCCTGGTGGCTGGCGGCGGAGGCAGCGTGTCGGTAAACAGCGCTGAAGTTTATGACCCCAGCCATGATATCTGGTCATTTACCGACACACTATTGGGACCGCGCCGCGATCACACCGCGACGCTGTTGCGAACTGGAAATGTCGTCATATCTGGTGGTCGAAGTGGCGTCTTCGCATCTCTCAAGCGCACAGAGCTTTATGATCCTGCAGCCGGGTCATGGGCCAATCGAGCGCCTATGCTAGAGCCGAGGTGGGGGCATCTTGCCATCCAATTGCCCGAAGGCAATGCGTTGGCCATCGGAGGTTACGGTCTGGCTGGTCAAAGTCTTTCAACGGTAGAACTGTTGAAGGCTCCCTCCCGTAAATGGACCAAAGGGCCTTCAATGGACGCTGGCGCCCGTTGGGGGCACGCGGCTACGGCGCTCTCTGATGGTCGGGCGCTGGTGACAGGAGGCGTCACCGGAGTGTCAGTGCGATTGGCGTCTGCAGAGATATTCGATATCTCCACCACGTCGTGGATATCAGTTCCCGACATGGCCCTGGCGCGAGAGCAGCATACAGCGACGCTTCTGGCCGATGGCCGAGCGCTGATTGCCGGTGGATGGAACGGAACGCGTTCATTGTCAGAAGTTGAAATGTTCGATCCTGCCACAAATTCA
>JASLRP010000477.1 GCA_030743915.1 SAR202 cluster bacterium
ATGTTTCCGTCCATCAAATGGGAGCAGACGGACACGCTCGTCCCGGACTGGAAGAGCGGAACGACCAGCGGGCGAGACCTGCATCGTTGGGTCCAGCCATTGACGCTGGGAAGCCCTGCGGTGGCCCGTTATGTCACATCCAACATGCGGACACGCTTGAACCTCCGCTGGAGGATCTGGCGCCGCTGGCGAATATGGAAGGCCCGACGCGCCGAGCGCGCATCTTCCTGAAGGCCAACCTTAAGGCCGGAAATCTTCGGCGTTGTCCTGAGGCGCGTACCCCAGCACTCGTCGGGCGCGGGGAGTGTCGTAAATCTTCCAGGTGTTGTTTGACGCTCCGAAGAATATATCGTAGCTGATGCCTTCAACCTCGATGCATCGATCAACCATATTCGCCAGGTCTCTTCGGCTGAGCCAGCTAACGTAGCTTCGGGCGTCTTCTCCGGGCTTGTCTCCGCCACCCATCGTGCCGAGCCGGATACAGATCACCGTCATGCCGTACTCTTCGGCATAGTAGGCCCCCAGCGACTCTCCGAATATCTTGCTGGCGGCATACGGGCCGTCGGGTCGTGTCGGCATATCGTGAGTCACCAGCGGCACGTCTTCGGGGTCGAGATCTCCATATTCCCCTTCGGCAATCGAACGCCAGGGTTCGTCTCGCTCATAAAACCCGGTGACGTGCATCGAGCTAAAAAAGATCACCCGCTTGGCTCCGCCACGACGCGCGGCCTCGAACACGTTGGCAGTCGCGATGATGTTGTCCGGCAGGAGCAGGTCCCACCAGATATCAGGAGTGTGGCGAGGCTCTGCCGCCAGATGGACGACCGTGTCCTTGTCATCCATCGCCGGAAGAATGGCATCGAAGTCGGTCAAGTCAGCCGTCACTGAGTCGAACCCTTCGACAGGCACTCTATCGGTGCCGCTGAGCTGGTATTTGTCACCGAGGCGTTCTCGCAGATATGTTCCCACACGGCCTGCCGCGCCCGTCAGAAGCACTTTCTTATTTTCTGTCATGTCTGTTGTCTCCGAATGGGTGATGGGCTCGGGAATTGACTACATTCTCACCAGGCGAGGCACAGAGAGTTCCCCCGTGAGGTCGTCGAACCACTCCACAACCTCGTGATGCAGTGGGATGCCGTTCAAGAGTCGGTCCTTCTCTTCCTCGGATTCGGAAAGCCCAGGGTACAGCACCCGATCATGGCCGGGCGCGGGCTTGGTTTCGCGCAGAGTCTGGAGCATCTGGTCCATATTGGACCTGAACAGGTCGACGTCGGTGAACGCACCGATGTCGTATGCCGCAAAGTAGTGTCGGGCCTTGGCGGAAGGGTCCACCATGTTGGGCAGGACGCCTGAGAGCATGGTTGCAAGAATCTCCACCATCAGCCCGAAACCGTATCCCTTGTGAGAACCCTGTTCACGGGTGCCGCCGATGGGCAGCATGTGATATTCTCCGCGTTCGGGCACGGGCGTCGGCTCGGTGATGGGGGTGCCGTCTACTGACGCGATCCAACCCGGAAGCAGATCAGCCCCGACGCGAGCGGCCAGTCGGAGTTTGTTCCCCGCCACGGCAGAGGTCGCGGCGTCGAACAACAGGGGCGGCTCGTCGCCGGCCGGAGCCGCGATGGATATCGGGTTGGTCCCCAGTTTCGGCTCCGCCCCATAGGTTGGGAGGATGCCCTGTCCCAGTGCGGTGCCGCACATTCCGACCATACCCTCTTTTGCGGCCTGCATCGAGAAGTGCCCCACGGTGCCCAGGTGAGCGCTGTTGTATATGGTGACAATGCCGACGCCAACAGTCCGGGCCTTCTCAATCGCGAGAGACATCGCTTTGGAACCGAGTATGATTCCGAGACCACGATCGCCGTCGATCACCGCAGTGCCAGGAGACTCCCGGACGATGCGCCAGTCGGGGCGGGGATTGATCTCGTCGGATGTGTACATGCGGACGTAATCGGCCATCTTGTTGGAGACGCCGTGAGTCTCGATGCCTCGGAGGTCGGCGGTCACCAGCACGTCGGCGCCATTGGCGGCGTCGCCCGGTTCCAGTCCCATCTTCTCGAAAATGGCGGTCACCGACGCTCGGAGGGATTCCTCGGGTATTTTGATCTGGTCTTCTTTTGGGACTTTGAATCGATCAAGCATGATTACCTCTGCGTTTTACTTGTCCAGCCCTCGCTGGAGACCGCGAAGGATTCCCACCTGTCCCAGGTGCTGAATCTCCTCTTGAATTAGTTGACGGAACATTCTTTGAATCGTGAAGTGGGCGAAGCGGTTATTGGCAGCTGGGCCTCCAAATGGCGATCTGCCAGGCGCAGTCTCCAGGTCTTGTGGGCCGATGTTGGAAAGGTATTTTCGAGTCTCGGCGCGGACGGCATCAAAGTAAGATTTCAAATCGTCCATCGTGAGCGTCGGGAAAGCGGCCAGATCGTCAGGCGTCAGTCCCGTAAGGGGTTGGTTTTCGCCCATGCCAAGTTTTTCGAACCAACTATCCGTGGTCCAGAGATCGGGCTTGTTCTGGCAAAAAATCTGGAACCAGCGGTCCTCGACCCGCGCCGTATGCCAGACGATGAACGCGATGGAATTGGCCTCGGCATTTGGACGCCAGTTAAGTTCCTCGGTGGTCAGGCCGTCGAGGTAACCGTATAGTCTGGTCCCATATTCCTCGAACATGTCCGTCGCGAATTCAAGCAGTTCCATTTATCCCTTTCTACACGCCTTTCCAGGTGATCATGATCTTCGAATCAATCTGTCAGAACACGTTCGAAAACGTAGCGGCCAATGTCTCGATTTTCTGAGAATTCGAACCCCTCGAAGTCCCCGTTGTAGCCTATCAACGGAATGTCCTGTTCGTGGGCGGAGGCGTGGGAGCGTAGCCCTGGCGGCACTTTCCCCTCTCCTCCCAATTCTCTGGAGAGTTCGCTGGGACCGAACACCGTGGCCTTGTCGGCGGTTACCACTATGTCGCCGATGCGCTCGTGGTAGAGGTTGAGCTTCTCGACCGCGTCCTCGCGTGAGTAAACATCATCGATCCCTGGGGTTTCGCTGAGAATCTTCATCGCTTCATCCGTGCGATTCAAATGCTCAGGGTCCATGTAGATGAACATGCACCCGCCCAGATTCGAGTGGTGAACGACGTAACGGTCCTTGATGATTGGCACCTGAACGGCACGGATCCCGTGAGCGCCCAGCACGTCGTCGAGATCGATCAGGCGCGATTTCGCCGACATGCCGTGATCGGCGGTCAGAAGGAACGTGGTGTCAGGGTGAGTCTCCAAAAGGTCGCCAATGGCGTTGTCCAGGATGGTGATGTGTTGCTGAGACTCAGGCGCGTCGGGAGCGTAGGTGTGCATCGCGTAATCCGTGGTGGTGATGTACACAAGGTCGGCTTCGTGCTGAGTCATGATGAAGTTGGCGGCGTTGATCGACCAACCGTTGACCTCCAGCGAATAGACATGCGGCGGCTGGCCGACATTTGGCCCTGCAACCACCCACTCCGGAGCCTGTTCCGATGACACGGTGATCGTCGCCCCGTCTGAAAGCAATGTTCGCAGCTTGTCTTTTGACGTCACGAGGATTGAACGTTTGCCTATCTTCGTCGCCCGTTGGAACATGGTCTCGGCCAGAATGTACTCACCCGACTCCATGTATATCTCTTCGCCGGTTTCCCGTATCATTCGGTAGTTGGAGCTTATGCCATGGACTTCAGGATAGCTGGCTGTCACCAGCGAGACGTTGTTGACGTTGGTGACCGATGGCATCATGGACTTGCCGATCTTCAAAAATCCTTTGCGTCCAAGCTCCTGGAGGTTGGGAGCTTCGCAGGCGTCCAGATATTCGGGGTCAAAGCCATCAATGGTTACCACAACCGTGGTCTTGGTCATGCGGGGAATCCTTGCGCTAAAAGAGTTGCGAAATCGTCAGCGCCAATTCTAGCATCTTTTGTGCTGGGACAAACGGATGGGCTGACCGCTCGAAGTTTGTGAGTTTCGGTTAGCAGAGTCCAGCCGAATTGATGGCTCGTAATTCACCATAAGGGCGCATTACAGATAATCAGGAATCGGGATTGATCGACGACGAAATATTAGACGACGAACATGATGACGAGCCGTATCGTGGTCTGCGAAAGCGCACCGGGGCGGGATTGCTGATTCTGCTGGCGGTGTTGCTGTTTATTCGGGTGGATAATTATAAGCTGACCCCAGTTGAACTGATCGCCGGTGACCATCTATTTTCGATAGTCCGATGGG
>JASLRP010000478.1 GCA_030743915.1 SAR202 cluster bacterium
TGGCGCATCGCTTCGAAGACCGGAACATCCAATATATGACGCCTGGTTCGAATCCTATGCGTCGGGTTTATTGGAGACCAGCACCAGGGAATGGCGGCATTTCGTGGACCAGGCAGCAACGCTCGGAGGCCCCCAGGTTCGCGAGATGATGCGGTCCGCGTTCATGACGAGCATCAGGTTCGAATTCAATTTCTGGACGATGGCGTATGAGATGGAGTCGTGGCCTCTGGACACGGCTGGTTTCTCCCAGGTCTCGAACGCCTGATTCAGGCGCCGTCACAGCGCATTGACTTACCAGCATCAGGCGTAATTCGACTAACATTCCCGGCTGTTATTTCGCCTGACGTATTCAGCCCAACTCGACCACCCAGGCGAGCCTACGGCAACGAGTTTGTGCCTGATAGGCGTCGCCGAATACTGCATCAATTTGTTATTGGAGCTTTAAGTATGAGTCCCAGAAGGTTTGCAGGAATGGTGAACGCCCCTGAGTTCACAGATGGTCTCGACTGGCTCAATACAGACCGGCCACTATCTCTCAAGGATTTTCGTGGCAGGCTGTTGATTTTGGACTTTTGGACCTATTGTTGAATTAATTGCATGCACATATTTCCGCAGTTGCGGAAACTTGAAGAAAAATTCGCACGGGAAATGACCGTGATCGGCGTCCACTCGGCCAAGTTCACCGCCGAACAGGAGACCGAGAACCTTCGCAGAGCAGTTCTGCGCTACGGGATTGAGCATCCTGTCGTGAACGATCGCGATTTCGAGGTGTGGCAGCAGTACACCGTCAGAGCTTGGCCCACGCTGATGTTCATAGATCCCACCGGGCGATTGATCGGCAAGCATGAGGGTGAGATCGGGCTGGATGTGTTCGACAAGCTCATCTCAGACATGGTCGGTGAGTACGATGATCAGGGACTCATTGAACACTCCGATCTCACATTCAAACCAGAGAAGGAAAAAGAATGGGAGCGCGACCTCTCCTTCCCCGGGAAGGTTCTTGCGGACGTTGATTCCGGCAGGCTGTTTATCTCCGACTCCAACCATAACCGGATTGTAGTCACGGACCTGGACGGGAACGCGTGGGACATCATCGGGTCTGGAGAACAGGGATTCGATGACGGCGCGTACCAGACGGCGACGTTCTACGATCCCCAGGGTCTGGTGCTCGCCGGCGATGATCTGTATGTCGCCGATACCAAAAACCACGCCATCCGCAAGATTGATCTGGCCAAGCAGAAAGTCACGACCGTGGCAGGCACTGGAGAGCAGTCAAAGGTGTTTCACGAGGGCGGCGACGGTCGGCTCGCCGCGCTTAACTCCCCGTGGGATATCGAATTAAGCGGCGGCACGCTCTACATCGCGATGGCCGGCTTTCATCAGCTCTGGAGCCTGAACCTGGATTCTGGCCAGATTCGGCCCCACGCTGGCAGTGGCCGCGAGCGAATTGTGGATGGCCCGCTGGCAGAAGCCCATCTGGCGCAACCCAGCGGCATCGCTGCCGATGACGCGGTTCTGTATTTCGCCGACAGCGAAACCAGCGCTATTCGGTCTGCGGATATGGAGCCGTCAGGCGCCGTCAAATCCATCGTCGGCCAGGACCTGTTCACCTTTGGAGACGTAGACGGAACAGGCGACGAGGTGCGGTTGCAGCACCCACTCGGCATCGACATGCACGAAGGCGTTCTTTACGTCGCCGACACGTACAACAACAAGATCAAGCGGATCAATCCGAACACTCGCGAAGCCTCTAGTTTGCTGGGCGTTGGAACTCCCGGAGCCGCTGACGGCATCGCGAGCGAGGCTGAGTTCCATGAGCCTGGTGGTATCTCAGTTGCCGGTGGGCGCATGTACATCGCCGACACCAACAACCACGCTATTCGTGTGGCGGGGTTGGACACTCTGAAGGTTTCGACTTTGGAGATAAAAGGACTGAAATGATTCCACTGAATCGACCTCCCACATGCCCAACCGACTAATCAACGAGACCAGCCCATACCTCCTACAGCACGCCAATAACCCGGTGGACTGGTTTCCCTGGGGCAGCGAGGCGTTCCAGATTGCAAAAGACCGTGACGTGCCGATTCTGCTGAGCGTTGGGTACTCGTCATGTCATTGGTGTCACGTCATGGAGCGAGAGTCATTTGAGAACGAAGAAATTGCCGCGCTCATGAACGAGAAATATGTCTCTATAAAGGTCGATCGAGAAGAGCGCCCTGACGTCGATTCCATATACATGTCAGCGGTCCAGGCGATGAGCGGCCAGGGCGGATGGCCAATGACCGTGTTCATGACCCCAGACGGCGAACCTTTTTACGGTGGAACGTATTTTCCCCCAGAGGACCGGAGAGGACTGCCCTCGTTCCCAAGAGTTCTGTATGCAATCTCAGATTCATACGTCAACAACAAGGCGGAAGTGAATCGAGTTACGAGCCAACTTCTTGAGCGATTGAAACAGGTGAACGCCACAATCAGAAGCCCGGAACCTCTTGCTGAAGGGATTTTCGATCAGGCCTTTGCAACTATCGCCAGTCAATTCGATGATCAACGTGGCGGTCTTGGCCCCCAGCCCAAGTTTCCTCAGCCGATGGTTTACGAGTTCCTGCTGCGATGTCATGCTCGCACTGGCGACTCCAAAGCTTTGGAGATGGTCGAGAACACGCTGGGCCAAATGGTGCGAGGCGGGATTTATGACCAGGTAGGAGGAGGGTTCCATAGATACTCAACCGACACATTCTGGCTGGTCCCACACTTCGAGAAAATGCTTTACGACAACGCCCTGTTGGTCAAACTGTACCTGCACGCATTCCAGGTCACTGGAGATGAGAGTTATCAGACGGTCGTGGAAGATACTCTGGAGTACGTCCGCCGAGAGATGACCTCTCCCGAGGGCGGGTTTTATTCGGCTCAGGATGCCGACAGTGAGGGCGTCGAAGGCAAGTTCTTCACATGGAGTCCTGAGGAGATCGTCGGGTTGCTGGGCGAAGAATGTGGAGAGGTTGTGAACCACCACTTCGGCGTGACTGATGTCGGCAATTTCGAAGGGCGATCAATACTTCACGTTCCAGGCTCGATTCACCGGACCGCCGATCAATTGAGAATCCCCCCGGATGAAGCGCGAAGAATCATCCATGAATCCAAGCCTGTACTGTTGAAGGAAAGGAATCGGCGGATTGCCCCAATGCCAGATGACAAAGTTTTGACCGCATGGAACGGCCTGATGTTGCGAGCCTACGCAGAGGCAGGCGCGGTATTGGATAGGCCGGATTACGTCGCCGTGGCCCAGAAGAACGCCGCATTCCTGTTGCAGAATCTTCGCGACGGAGCTCGAGTTCTGAGAACATACAAGGATGGGCAGGCAAAGCTCAAAGGGTACCTGGACGACTACGCTTGCATGATAGATGGTTTGATTGCGCTCCATGAAGCTGACTTGGACCCGAGATGGTTGGAACAGGCCGACGTGCTGGCGCAGTCGATGGTCGAGCTATTCTGGGACCCGGCAACATCCCAGTTTTTCGACACGGGACGTGACCACGAGTCGTTGATCGTGAGACCCAGAGACCCGAGCGATAACGCCATGCCATCCGGTATTTCGATGGCAGTTGAAGTCCTTTTGAAACTGTCAGTCATCACCGACAATCGAGATTACCAAACTAAAGCGGTAGACTCGCTGAGACCGGCACGGGAGATGATGGCGCGATTCCCGACGGCCGCTGGTCACTGGTTGACGGCGTTGGACTTCTCGCTTTCCACGCCTAAGGAGATTGC
>JASLRP010000479.1 GCA_030743915.1 SAR202 cluster bacterium
GTCGGGTCTTGACTGTACTGTAGGTTCGGTGGTCTGATTGCTCATGGCGGTGTCCTCCTTTTCCATTGGGCTCTCCGGCCCGCTTTGAAACTCAGAGGTAGGTTACACCGCCTTTTCTATTTACACTCTTGAGGGTACCTCCGAGCTGTGTCCTTTCTCGGCTAGGAAGGCGTAGATGGCCTGATCCCAGCGGTCAGGGTCGCCGCCGGGGACTAGAGTGTGCGTGGTCATGGTGTCGCTCCTTGGTGGATAGTGTCATGACCATGCACGCTCCAGTGAGCCGGAAAGTCAAGGAACTCTGGCGAGCCCTATGAACTGTCGAAGCATGGGCTGGGTATGTTGATTTTGTTCTTCCGCACCTACGTGCGTGAGCAGGCTGATGGAACAAAACAAACCTCGGCTCCGTCAATACATACAGAGCGTTTACATAGCGCCCATGCGATCGTCGGGATTGCCAAGAAAGCCGAGGCCGGAGTTAGAGTTGAAAATTGCGATTAGAGGATTGGCGGGCATTGTCGGAATGGCAACGCTGATGGTATTCGTCGTGGCGTGTAGTGGCAGCAACGAAGCGCCGCCGGCCGTAAACCTCAGTGGAACCAGCGCCGCAACGCCGGCCCCTCTTAACTATGAGCAATGGTGCCGTAAGTGGACGCCGGGAGCAGATTGTTCCCCTTCGCTGTTCCTGACTGACCAAGACAGATCGGAGTTGATCCGACAGACTTTGGAGCGAGCGCCAATCGGCAACGAGATGATCGCGGCCGAAGTGTCGGTGAAGGATAACGAGAGCGTCGTGCTCTCGACCGAGAATATCAACGCTTCTCTGGTCCCTGACATTCCCAATAGGGACCTGATCCTTCTTCGGCCGGAAGAGATTCAAAAGAAAGCTGACGACCAGGGCGATTTCATGTTCCTCAGCTTCGATCGGATAGAGCCGAGAGGTTCTGTCATCTCTGTGGTGTTGGCAAATACTTTGGCAAAAGGCAAGGACTCCGAGAAAACAGAAGGTTACATGAGTGGCGGTTTCTTTACTATTGAATACCAGTCGGTATCCGGAGAGTGGGTAAGCATATCACAGGGGGTAGCGGTGCCATAACCGGTGACCTTGGGTCGCGGCCGTTGTCCCTTGGGCTCGGGTTACACATCACAAGCCCCACTGCCGGAACAAAGGACCACCGTGAGATATGGGGATTGTAGATTTTGTGGCAGGCCTCGGAGTCGCCACGCAAACGCTGACAGACTTGGCATGTGACGGTGAATTGTAATTACCTGGAGCACACGCATTGTCGGAAGAAACCACCACGGTGTCTGCTGTCGAGTCGGCTGCCACCGTATCGTAGGAGCTGGTTCGACGCGGAGTGTAGCCGGGGACGTGGCTGGCGACGTCTGCGCGACAGGCTCTACGCAGAGCACCATGCCAGTGCACTCCGGCATGTGAGAGCCGAAAGTAGCCTGAATTAGTTCTAATGACCACAGGAGCCTTGGCGAGCGGGAAAGTCAAAGGATTCCTGACAGACACTATGACCTGATAGTGTCCGTTCACATTTTCCAGAATTCAGTTGATTTGCTGTTCAACTTGGCCCGCAACATGCTCAGCTATTTATTATCTCCCCAGATTTGAGTCTGTCGAGGTATTGACGAAGCGTCGCAATTGATATCGCCGCGCCGCCTTCATCAGAAACATTTCCCACCACTCCGAGGGATACGACTCCAACCACTTTCCCTTCCATGTCCAGGAGAGGGCCTCCGCTGTTGCCTGGATTGATGATTGCGTCCATCCACACCCACAGAACATTCCGCCCCGTGTCTCGTCGAATCGTAGCAACATTGCCGGTGGTAAATGCCACCCCGTCAAAACTTAACGGGAAACCCATCGCCACCACATCTGATCCGACCTCCAGATGACCGCTGTCAGCAATTTCGAGCGTTGGAAGTCCTGAAGCTTCAATCTTGAGCAGCGCTATATCCCTGACCATGTCTCTGCCAACTACCTGCGCGGGGTAAGAGGATCCATCCTCAAGATTGACTGAAATCTTGGAGGTATCGGAGATTACGTGGTTGTTCGTCAAGATCAGCCCGTCAGCATCGATGATGAATCCGGTCCCTTTTCCTTCGCCTTCCGGGTCGATAAACTCAGTCTCGATGCGCACTATCGCTGTTCTGGAATTATCAGTCACTTCCTTGACCGTTAATGGTGAAAGCGTTCTTGTTGACGGGATAATCACCGACGCCTCGGTCACCTCCACACCCGCTTTGCGTGGCGCCCACTTCGGACAATAGCTGTCCGATGAAGAATCTGTGAGCGGCGCTACATTCCCTCCATTTCGGTCCATAACGAATATTCTTGCACGAGTGGAATCGCGAAATGAGTGGAACGCGATTCTGTTTCCGTCGAGTGACCATGAAGGACAGTTGTTTGATGCATCGCGCGATGTGAGTTGAGTGACACCGCCATTCGTGTCAACAATATATATCGCCCAGGGACCGAACTCGCCTACCACACCTTGGAACAGCACTTCCGTTCCATCGGGTGACCATGAAGGGAACAGTTGGCGGCTTGGGCCCTCGACGTTCTCACCTTCAAAGAATGCCATCGTTCCTTGACCAATCAGAGTGCGGTTGGCGGAACCATCGGCCTTTATTACATAAAGTCGATTATTCCAGGTGAATCCGATCTCCTGACCATCAGGCGACCATTGCGGGTAAGACTCTGTATCCGGTTCAAATAGAACAACGACGTTCCCGCCGTCGGCGTCAGATATACAAAGAGCAAGAGTTGTCTCGGGCTGGCATGCGAACGCAAGCTTCGTTCCATCAGGGGACCACGAAGCGTTGAACACAGGATAGGGTTTGAACACGATGGGCAGAGTTAGCTCGCCATTGGCGATTGTTTCCAATATCGTCCCGAATGTCTGGAATTCGTCGAATACAATCCGCCTGCCGTCAGGTGACCAGTTTGGGCTGAATGCGCCGGTGCTAGTGAGCCTTTCCAGTGTGATGACACTCGTATCGACGAAGTGCATGACGTAGATGTCAAGCTGGTTGTCATTCCGATTGGAGATAAACGCTAGACGGTCAGGTTCGACGGTAACGCTTGAATTTGCAGATATGGCGTCACTTTCGCCAAGACCATTAACCTTCGCTTCGACGGTGTAGTTTCCTGGAGTCGTGCTGGCGGTGAATTGGCCTGTAACGTCGATCACACCTGCCTCGGCGTCAACGATCCAGTTGACCCTAACATCTGAAATCCGGTTGCCAAATTCGTCAGAACCGACCGCGACAAATCGCTGGCGCATCTCCATGCCGATACTCAGATCGGTTGGCGCTATGTACACCTTCTCCACCGCTCCCGGAGAGACAGTAACTGTGGTTGTAGCGACAAGCGCAACCTCACCCTGGTTGGCTGTGACCAGAATTGCGCCGGAGAAGACTCCAGCAACATTGCCGGGAGTAAAGAGACCTTGAGGTGACAAAGAGCCCGGCGTTCCATCGACCGATTCCCAGGCAATTGCCACATCTGTCAGCAAATTGCCATACTCGTCGGTCACAATTGCCTCGATCTGAGCAGGCGAACCTCCGGCCGATAGCTCTATTGAATCTGAAAGTCTTACCGAATGCAGAGAGGAAGGCTTGACGATTACCGAGGCTTTTGCGCTGGCAGAATCACTACCCAATCGAGCGGTTGCGGTCACCGAATCAGTGAACTCTCCAGCCTCAGTGCTGATAGTTGCTTCGCCGTCGGCGTTGATGACTCCGGCATCTTCTTGAATCTGCCAACTGATGACTGCATCGGGAATGGAGTTGCCATGCGCGTCGTAGCCAGATGCATTGAAGCGTTGAAATGAGCCAACCTCCACGTTGACTGAATCGGGAATCACTGCCACATGATCTAGCGCTCCATGAATGATGATGACATCAATAGAAGTCGAGCGAGCCACATCGCCGTGAACAACGTCTACAGTCAGCGCATTCTCATACAGACCGGCTCTAGTGGCCGCCGCGAAAACGCCACTGGCGCTCACCATTCCTGCCACCTTATCTGCAGTGAAGGTTATGCTTACGTTGGGATCAGTCAGGGGATTATCAAATTCGTCATACACTCTGGCCGCAAGCTGGCTCTGGCTGTCAGGCTGTACTGGCGCAATAGCATCCAACGTCACCCGGTCCAACTCTCCTGGTTCAATTATTACTGAGGCAAAGGACATTAACTCAGTTGAATCTCCAGGGATTGACACAATTATTTCGTCGTCGAACGAACCTGCGTGCACGCCAGCAGTGAAGTTGCCGTTGGCGTCAATTGTGCCGGCGTCACTGACGGCTGTCCACGAGACCGGCCCTAGCACAATGTTCTCGAATTCATCACGAGCCTCAGCGGTAAATTGCGTGACCTCCTGAACTGCCAATCTTGCCGTAGGCGGAGAGATATCCAGGCTCACAGGTGTTCCCGGTTCCACGGTGATTAGATCAGGCACCAACATCGTGTCAGAGCCATCAGCGCCCGAAACCGTTAGGGTTACCGTGTAAGTGTCTGCCTTCGTATAGAGATGGCTCGGGTCCTCATCAGAACTGGTTGCGCCATCCCCAAAATCCCAAATGTGCGAAGTGGCTGCGCCGCGAGAGTTATCGTTGAACTCAACCAGCAAAGGCGCTGAGCCAGACTCAACGTCGACCGAAAACGACGCCTGGATAAGCTCTGGAACGGCTGTAGGCGTCGGAGTAGGAGCTTTGGCCGACGATCCAGTTGACGCCACCACTGGGGCCTCGGGAATTGCAGATTTCGTGGGCGTAGACTCTTGAATCGGTGTGGCCGCCGGAACGTCGACTGGCGCAGCAATGGTAGGGGACGCCTCCAACACTGTGGCAGTCGCCGGCGACACGGTGGGCACAGGCAGAATCGTTGTAGTAGACGCAGAGTCCCCACACGCGAGTATCAAAAGGAGACCTGCGCTCAACATGAACGCAGGACTAGGATAAGTGGCAATACTGGATATCAGAAATCTGAAACTAATCTACGACACCTTGCGTTGGGGAATTCATCATCGGGCAAAATCAATCAGAAGAATACACTCATGACTGATGGATTTCAACTGCGATCCTTAGGGTCGTATGCAGACGATCAGGCCGTCTCCATTTTTTGATTGTAGCGAAGCCGAGGCACTGATCACTGGCGACGCAGAAATTCCATCTAAGGCAGAGTTGACTCATATGCGGCGGTTGTCAGACATGAAAATGCCAAATGTCGGACAGCACGGAAGTCACTCGTCTGCGTAACAACGTTCTCTCAGTGCGCTCAGGCTAGAGATCGGGATAATAAGCGCCGACCTGAATCTTGACATCGCCAAGTGTCTCCCGGAGGTCGTTTGCCCTCTAATTTGCTGTAGGCAATCACCAGCAGTCAATTCGTCATCACTATTCGCGGATCGTGAAGGCTATCGTTATATTAAGGTGCGCGGTACATCGGGCTTTCGACGCTACTGGTCCCGTGTGGTCAGTTCGGTGAGGCATCGAGAAAACAGTTGACGCATCCAAAACAAATCAAACGCACTCATTGAGCAGAGGACATTTGGTTTTCTTTTGGTCCTGCGGATTCATTCACATCTTTTTACTCTGTATGGATTGAAGGTCAAACCCAACTATGGCTCCGGATGTAAGCGTGAGAAACACAGTTGAACAGCAAAACTCCCCTCGTTGACACGGAAGTCTTGCCTTTCTACAATATTAGGCGCAGGTATCGGTTCGCGTTGTGTGCCATATTTGAGCGGATGAGGAGGTTGTATATGACGACGGAATTGTCCCCAGTGGTTTGGTCTAGCAAGTTTTTGATCTTGGCTTTGGTTATTGTACTCTCACTTGGGCTCTGGCTGGCGGCGGTCGTCCTAGCCGACACTGAGCGGCTTACAGACATCTTTCCCGGCGCCGGAAGTTCGAACCCTTCTGGATTGACAAATGTGGAGGGGATCCTCTTCTTCACTGCCAGAGACTACCCGCGGCCGCAGGGCCGCAACCCTCCACCTCCACCTTCCGGAACCAACGGGAATGAGCTGTGGAAGAGCGACGGCACGACCGCCGGAACCGCCCTGATCAAGGGCATCTTTCCCGGTAGCGGCAATTCGGACCCTTTTGAATATACTGAGTTTGACGGGGCAATCTTCTTTAACGCCCAAGACTTCGATACGCGTAACCGCCGCGTTCCCCCTCCTCCCGGAGCCAAGGGGAGAGAATTGTGGAAGAGCGACGGCACCACCGCCGGAACCGTCTTGGTCAAGGACATCTTTCCCGGTAGCGGCAGTTCGGTCCCCTCTGAGTTTACGGAATCGGGCGGGACGCTCTTCTTCGCTGCCAGCAACGGCGCCGGCGGGCGTCAGTTGTGGAAGAGCGACGGCACACCCGCCGGAACTGTGCTGGTCAAGGACCTCGGAGGCACCCAAATTTTCGGGCTGACAGCGTTTGGTGGAAACCTGGTATTCAGTACCATAAGCGATTTGTGGATAAGCGACGGCACCGCCGCCGGCACCCTCAAGCTGGCCGCGGGGATCAAACCTTCCACACCGACAGTGGTGGGAACGACCCTCTTCGTTCAAGCCTTTGACGGGGCCAACGGAAGAGAGCTTTGGAAGAGTGACGGCACACCCGCCGGAACTGTGCTGGTCAAGGACATTTTCCCCGGCGGCGCCAATTCGGAATCAGAAAGTTTCACGGATGTGGGCGACACCCTGTTCTTTGCGGCAAATGACGGGATCACCGGCTCCGGGTTCAACGGGGGCGAGCTGTGGAAGAGTGATGGCACCGCCGCTGGCACCGCACTTATCAAGGACATTCGGCCCGGCCTCCTCCCTTCGATTCCATATGATTTGACGGTCGTGGGCGGAACGCTCTTCTTTAGGGCAAACGACGGCATCAATGGGTTTGAGTTGTGGAAGAGCGACGGCACCAACGCTGGCACACTCCTAGTCAAGGACATCAATCCTGGTAGCGGCAACTCGTTTCCTCTTAATTTGACGAGTGTGGACGGGACCCGTTTCTTCCAGGCCGATGACGGGACCAACGGGGTGGAGTTGTGGAAGAGCGACGGCACCGCCGCTGGCACCGTCCTGGTCGAGGACATCAATATCGGTGTCGGGGACTCGAAACCTTCCGAAATGACGGCCGTGAGCGGCGCCATCTTCTTCCGGGCGGATGACGGGATAGTTGGTGCGGAACTCTGGAAGTTATTGATCGATACCACACCACCGGTAATAACCCTATTGGGTATTGATCCCGTGAACGTGATTGAGGGGGATATCTACGTTGACGACGGGGCCACCGCATTTGACAACGTTGACGGCGACATCACCGCCAACATCGTTACCGTCAATCCAGTCGATGTTAATATCCCCGCTTCCTACACCGTGACCTACGACGTCAGCGATGCCGCGGGCAACGCGGCCGTTCAGGTCACCAGGGCGGTCAACGTAGTCACGGCGGGAGAAGCAGCCCAAAACATCGTCAACCTGATTATCGACTTGGAGCTGCCGAATGGGGTCCAGAACAGTTTGAGCGCCCCTCTAAATACAGCGTCAACAATCCTATCTGACAACAATACCAATAATGACGGGGCCGCTTGCGGAAAACTCAATGCGTTCACCAACCAAGTTGACGCGAAAGAGGGTAGTGGAAAATTAACCCAAGAGCAGGCCGACGAGTTGCGGCAAGCAGCGGACGCAATTCAGGACTCGTTGGAGTGTACGTAACAGATCGAAAGCGAGCCGCTCAAGCGGCGCCTAGGTCTGACGCCAGATCTTTAGCGGAAGGCCGCTCTTTTGTCAGGTCCCGCTGTTAAGATTGAACGTTGAAGGTCCCAAGTGATTGGGACCTTCCTCATTTCAGATGAGGACCTCACCTGAAACGCTTTTGCGCCGAACGCAATAGGTTGTCAGCCCCGAATGAACAGAACGCTAATGGAGATTCAAGCTTGGATTCGCGAGTTCCCTGAATTGCTGATTGTGTAGCCGTCTTCAAAACAGTATTGCTGCCCAATCCCCAGTTCTGTTGGCTCATATTCTTTGTCTCTATCGCGTTTCTACTGGTTCTCTGCATTTGCCACGCAAGTTCATCCGGCACACACCATCGTTGATAGTGTGCGATCCGCGCGAACGTTATCGTCTAATCCGTAGTGAACTGTGTTATTCGATTACGTATGGATCGATGCGAGACTTTGGATAAAGGTGGGTGCAAGAGTATGCAGCAAGGTCTAGTTTCCTGGTCGAGCTACCTACGGGATTTCGGCCATGGACACAGGTTGGCTGTCCGACCAGATTCTGGTCCCTCCTGGTCGGACAATCACCGTTGCTTAGTCAAGCTTCGCGGATGTCTACGGTTTCAGGACGCCTTCTTGCCGATTGCGTTTGCAAAGGCTGCCCGAACCAGGAGTGGGTGGCCTCAGTAAAGCGGTCACACGTCCAATACGTCCCTCAAGCGGTCCGCGATGATGTGCTCCTCGCCTTCATTGAGCGTATGGACATTGACGGTTAGTGTGTCGTCTCCCTCGGTGGCCAGCCTGATTCTTGGCGAGCCGTTTAGGACCTCGTCGTAGACCTCTTCTGCCGATTTACCGAGCGTTTCGGTGTTCAACACGACGTGAAGCATCAGCCCGACGAAGTTGTTGGTTGGCACGACCTTGGTCTCGCGCACTCCGGAAACGCCTTGAACCGCGCGCTCTATCGCCGAGAATCGAGCGCCGTATCTCACCAGGCGCTCTTCATGGTCGGTGTTGACCCATATGTCAATTGCGGTCGTAAGTCCGATGATCTCCTGCCGGTCCATCTTCATGGCTCTACCAAAGGGAGTTGGACCGATGAAGCCGTGGGCCGTGACCGCTTCGATCATGTCCTTCTTGCCGCAGACGAACCCCGTCGAGTGGGGCGCGCCCATGTACTTGCCGCCGAAGCAGA
>JASLRP010000480.1 GCA_030743915.1 SAR202 cluster bacterium
TGCAACTCGGAACGCGCATGGCCGGGGTCGTCGTTGACTGAGTGTTGGTTAGCGCCATCAGAATCCATCACCCAAAGGTCCAGGTCGCTGTGGGGACCGGTGCGCAGGAATGCGATTCTGCTTCCATCAGGAGACCAATCCGGGTCCTGATCAACCGCCCCATTTTCCGTCAGGCGGGTCTGACCAGTCCCATCTGCATCCATTACGTAAATCTCCCATTCCGTGCTGTCGCGGGTGGAGTTGAACGCTATTTGCAATCCGTCTGGTGACCAGTCCGGCAGGGAGTCGGAAGCAGGGTTATTGGTCAGGTTCTGTATGTTGCCTCCGTCAGCCGCGTCCATCGCGAAGATTTCGAAAGCGCCGCCATCGACACGCTTTGAGGTGAAGGCAATTCTTTTTCCGTCTGGCGACCATGCAGGCCACTCATCATTGCCGTCGTCCGTGGTCAACCTTTTGAAGTTCGTGCCATCAATGTTCATCGTCCAGATGTCTTTGTTGCTGTCCGCTCTGTCGGACATGAAGGTGATTCGGTCGCCATCGGGAGAAATCTCTGGCTGCACGTCGGTTTTCAAGTGATAGGTCAGCCTCTTTGTGTTGATGCCTTCAGGATCTGTGAGGTAGATGTTGTCCCCGCCGTCACGATCGGACACGAAGGCGATTTGCTGGATTTGTGCTTCGACTCCCCAGTCGGCGTCACTGTCGACTCCCGGATCGCCGGTCAGACGTTGGATGCCTGTTCCGTTGGCGTTCATCGAGTACAGTTCAATATCGCCGTCTTTGTCGGACGAAAACACGAGTCGGAGGCCCTGAGGGGAGATGGCCTCCATGAAATCGTCGCCCTCGGTTGACGCCAGTCTGAATTGGTTCGTTCCATCCGGGTTCATCACGAATAACTCGTAATCCCCAAAGCGGTCGGAGCTGAACATGATCCGCTGTCCTTCTGGGGACCACTGCGGGCGGATGTCGTTCACAACTCCGTTGTCGGTCAGTTGCGCCAGTCCAGACCCATTGGAATTGACGATGAAAATGTCCTCAGGTTGTCCGGTTCCCGCTCGGCGGTGAAACACGATTTTCATACCATCAGGCGACCAGGATGGGTTTGCGTCAACGAAACCGGACGTAAGTTCGGTCAATGACGATCCATCGGCGCCCATGACAGCGATTCTGCCACCGATGCTCACAGCGAGCCTGTCTCCCGAGGGAGACCATGCTGGCCCCATTGCATCGGATGCGAGGAGAGTTCGCTTCTCTGTTCCGTCTATTCCCATCGCGCATATCTGCTGGTCGCATCGATAGGCTATGGTCGTGCCATCAGGAGACAGGGCCGGAGCCTCGTCCGTTGTGGTCGCGAAGGTCAACTGAACTGGCGGGGAGGCATTGGGATCCAGCCTGTAGATGTCGAAATTCCCTGATCGGTCTGACTTAAACACTATGCGACCAGATTCAGGGTTTCGGACCATTGGGGCACGTTCCGTCTTCTGCCATCCGTTGAGACCGGCGCCACTGCCTCCAGCGCCCCCAGTTATATACACGAATTCTCCAGCGGTAAACATGTCCGGTTCCTGACGAATCACGGTCATGGCTGACTGTAGGGTTACAGCCGCGATGTCTCCTTCCGGAGTCAACCTCAGACAATAGACGTCATCGCGAGTGACACTGGTCAGAGTGCTGCCACCTCCGTAGAAGATGCAGCCTTCAGTCAACGCGGCGCTGGGAAGGTTTCGAGCTGGAACCACAACAGACAGCAATTCCCAGGGCCCGATGCCGCCGCCCGGCAATAGTTTTGCCCGTTCGACGTCGTTTCGCGGGAAGTTCCGGTCTACTCCAGATATCACATAGACGTGGCTGTCAGTCTTCACTAGCGCAAAACCAGTTCGCGCCGCATTCAATTCAGGGCCTTCAATCCACGGGTCCAGGCTGCCATCAGCGTTTATTGCGGCGTGTTCAGTCGAGGCCAAAACGGCCCCATCAACACTTTGGTTCGCTCCGCCGATCTGCCACAACCAATTTTCATGAACGAAAGCGGCGCCGTTGTAGCGAGGTTGATTCAGAGAAGACTCCACGAACCGAGCGCCAATGGTCCCATCCGACTCGATGCGCACTCTGGTTACAGCGCTGGTCCCGGGATGGTTCCCGATTATGTAAATGTCGTCGCCGGTCGCCGCGACGGTCGCCTGATCGCGGGACTCAGGCAGGTTTCCGACGACCTCCCAAGGGGTGATGGAACCACTAGAATTGGCATCGATTCGACTGTTAATGTGCGTGCCAGACGCAGGGCGAGATGATATCAACAATTCATCGATGAAACTGTCAGTCCCTTTTAACTCACTGCCGCTGTGAGAAGTCACATACCGAATCCCAGCGGCAACTTTATCAGCGTTGTCGACCGGGCGTTGAGTAACTACTTCCACCCCATCGATGCTGAGGTCGAAGAGGCCAGTTTCGGTGTTTATCGTTATTGCAACACGGGTGTACTTCGCCTCGTCGTATGTGCCTACTTCAAATCCTTGGGGCCGCTCCGCCGCTCCAACTACCCAAAGGTCCCTCGAATCCTTGACAAGAGCCATCAACTGGGACCCAACCGCGCTCCAGAGATCGACCGGGGCATTGGTCGAGTTTCCTGCCCGCGGGAAGAACCAGAAGTCCGCGGTAACGATTCCCCGACATACCTGATCTAATTCGATTCCAAGATCAAAGTCCCCGTTGATTCTCACCGCCGCGTTCCCTGAATGAACGGCCGCAGGATCGCCGTCAACGGTAACCGCTTCAGCCACGGTTGTGCCAATGGAACGAGGATCGAACTCTGTCAAATTCCAACCCGGTATGGGCCTGCCGTTGGAAAGTCCCTCGCCATCGACGCTTAGGCATGTGTTGGTATTCGTTCGTTCGATTGCAGTGGTGTGTATGCCTCTGCTCTCGATCTCGCCTGAGACCACATATTCGAAATCCCCGATTTGCACGGACCCTGCATTGGGGTGCAGATGGTTGAGATCGCGACCAAGCATTTCCGCGAATGTGCCGAGACGTCGCAATCCCCCACCACGGTTCAAAATGACTGATACGTCATTGAGATTGCCAGTGACGATATCGGGCCAGGTATCCCCGTTAAGGTCAGCGACAGTCAATTTGAATGGAAGAATTCCGACTCGAAGGTTTGTTGGAGGGTCGTAGGTGGCATCTCCTCGATTAAGAAG
>JASLRP010000481.1 GCA_030743915.1 SAR202 cluster bacterium
CGGAACGGGTGTGGGTCGGTACATCTGGCCTTACAGCGAAGCCCGTGGTCTGAGGAGCCGGATGCGGGAATTCTGCACGTCCGGATCTGCTGGGGGCCCTGGGGGAGTGATCCCCTGGGGCTACCCGACCTATATCTCGCAGACCTAACGCCTCTTGGGAGCCTGTGTTCCAAAGGTCGGGTTGCACTCCGTGGATCATATCCAGGTAATAATCCGCGTGTCTGCGTCGGGTTTCCTCCGATTGTCCGCTCTCGACCAGACGTTCTCCGGCGTACTGACGCAGGGTCTCCAGCAGGCGATACCTCGCGTCTCCATCCGAGCCAGAATTGGAGACTGCGACCAGAGACTTGTCCACGAGTTGGAACAGCGTGTCCATGACGTACAGAGGATCATCGCCCTCGCCGACGCCCACAAATTCGACTGCTTCCAACGTGAAACCGCCACGGAACACCGAGAGCCTGTCGAACAGTTGGGCCTCTTCTTCTTCCAGCGAATGGTAGCTCCAGTCGATGGCCGCCTGGAGGGTGCGCTGTCGGGGCATGGCCGTGCGGCTTCCGCCCGTCAGAAGCCGGAATCGGTCGTCCAGTCGGGTGGCAATCTGCTCTGGAGACAACATTCTGGCCCTGGCCGCCGCAAGCTCGATAGCCAGAGGTATGCCGTCCAGACGTTGGGCGATCTGAGCGATGGCCGCGCTGTTCTCCTGAGTTAACTGGAATGCGCCGTGGGCGCTGGAGGCCCGCTCCGCGAACAGACGGGTAGCCTCGGACTCCATTAATGTCTCTGGCGACAGGTTGGAATCATCGGGCACGCTGAGGGACGAAATACGACGAATGACCTCTCCTGGAATGCCCAACGCCTCCCGGCTGGTGGCAAGGATGTCCACATTCGGGGCCTGCCCCAGCCATGCGCTGGCCGATTGGGCGCAGATGTCCAGCAGATGCTCGCAATTATCCATTACCAGCATCATGTTCTTTTTGTGCAGGTGTTGGGTCAAGACTTCTTCCTGCACTCCCAACGCCGATGCAACCTCCCGCTGGACGAGCGATTCGTCAGTGATGGGAGACAGGTCAACGAACCACACGCCGTCGGGATAGGATTCCAGGCTCTGCTGTCCAACCTCCAGGGCCAGTCGGGTTTTTCCTCCTCCTCCAATTCCGGTCAGGGTGACGCATCGAGCGTCGGCGAACAGGCCGCTGATCTCCTGAATCTGGGACTCGCGACCTATGAAGCTGGTTAGCTGGACTGGAAGGTTGTGGCTGGGGCCGGCAGACGGGATTGCTTGCTCAGGTTCGGCGATGATTCCCGCCGGAGCCGCCACGGAGGCCGTCCCACTGGGATGAATACCCATCACATTCAGGCCACGGGCGATACGCTCTGCGAGAGCCGGAATGTTGCCCTCGTCGATGGCGATGGATGTTGACGCTCCGATGGCCTGCCTCCACAGGGGTTGGCCTTGCTGGAACTCCGCCTGGGTGACTCCGTGAAGCAAAGGAATGAATGGCTTGGTGCCTTCGTGGGCGCGAACGACCTCTGTGGTGACCTGGTTGGAGGCCATCGAGTCCTTGGAGATGATGATTACCACTGCCTGAGCCTGCTCGATTGCCTCTCCCATCTGGAGGAGGTACGCAGGGCCGGGCAGGCTGTCACGCTCGTAGAGCCACGTTGAGTATCCGGCAGTCTGGAGTCCGTCTCCAACCTGTGTGGCGACCGGTGAATCTTTTTCAACGTAACTAACAAAGATATCGCTCATGTGTCCCCCCCGAAACAATCAGATTACTGGCCTCCGAACTGTGCAGTTTGCGAGAACTGTGTTCGTAGGAATAAATCTGTAGGCGAAATCGAGTTTAACAAGGGACTATGATGCAGTCAATTACATTCGATTTCTGTCATTGGCCGTTCAGTAACCTGAGTTGGCTGTCTGTGCAGATAGTGAGTCTCAATCTTCAAAAACCCTGTCATCTCGTGGGCCGACCACCAGTTCGTTATCGGCTTTCTTAATGCCCAGGAACTGCGCGCCACTGGATGCTCTGACCTGCTTAACAGATTGGCCGAGCAGCGCCGAATCGGGGGTTAGCTCAATCTCGACCATCTGAGCGTCGCCATCGCCAGCGGCGCTCATCAGCCTGTCGATGACATCCAACTCCAGAGGCCGAGTCGGCGTATGAGCCAGGTGGCGGCCTCCGATTAGTTCTGTGTCAATAATAGCTGAGGAATCCATTTCTGCCCATTGGTGTAATCAATCTCGGCGCGCTGAACTGGCGTGATAGAATACTCGGCATCCAAACAAATGCCAGACCTGATCGCCGAAAGCTGTCAGCGTTTTTGAGGAACATGAATAGTTCGAACCAGAACACGAAGATTCCCTACCGTCTGCGAGTCGGAGTCACAGGCCACAGGCGACTGCCCGATGACGATGACCTCTCGGCGCAGGTGTTCCGAGCCATTGACAGGGCGCGGGAACTGGTGGCGTCCTCGAATGACCTGCCCGTGCGCCTGCGGGTCATATCTCCCATCGCCGAAGGGGCAGACCGTCTGGTTGCCCATGCCGGATTGGTAGACGATACCTCTGAGTTGGAGGTTCCGCTGCCGATGACCCGTGAGCAGTACGCCGAAGATTTCGAGACCGACGAGTCGAAAGCCGAGTTCGACGCTTTGCTGGAACAGGCTGACCTCGTAACGGTTATGTCCGAATCACAGACCCGGGAGGAAGCCTACGAACGGGCGGGCAGGCACGTGGTGGACCGATGCGATGTGCTGATTGCCCTGTGGGACGGCGAGCCATCACGAGGCCGGGGCGGGACCGCCGAGGTGGTGGCCTACGCTCGGGACGCCGGCGTCCCGATACTGCGCGTCTCAACCGACGCGCCCTACCAGATTCAAGAGGAGTTGGGCAGTGGCATCAGTCAGGACGCCGCATCGCAGATTTCGGCGTTCAACAAGGCCCGATTGAGCGACAAGAGTCTGGCCGACGTCATCGGATGGCAGGCCTCCCAAGCCAATCAACAGGCCGAGGCCACAGGCATCGACTCGGCTCGCATGACTCCTTTCATCGAGTGGATACTGCCTTACCAGGCCCGAGCGGATGTTATCGCCGGGCGGTTCCAGTCTCGATACTTCTTGTTCAGTTCAGTGCTGTTCATGACCGCGGCGCTGGCGGTTGCCATCATCGCGGGACAGTTCCTGTTCTTTCCCAAGCACACGGAGCTTATATGGATAGAGGTCGCTCTGATGATCGGCCTGCTGTTGATTCTCTATTTCGGAAGGAGATGGCGACTTCAGGAGAGATGGCTATCCAACCGTTTCCTGGCGGAGCGGTTCCGGTCTGCGCTTTTCCTGGCCGTGGTGGGTCAGGAGGATAGCCGACAGGTAAGTTCTGAATCTGTTAACGTCGGGCACTCATCTGATGAGTGGCTGAGGAGGGCTTTCGAGGAGGTCTGGAACCAGCGCCCTCAACCTCTGGATGATGTGGAACTCGATAAGCTCAGGGCCTTCACGGCCAGCGCGTGGGTGCAGGACCAGGCGGACTATCACCAGAGGGCGGCCCATCAAAATGAACAGAAACATCAGCGCCTGTCCTATGCGATCATGGCACTGTTCGGGGCGACCCTGTTGACGGCGGTGCTGCACGCGCTGGAGTTCGGAGGCCACGACGACCACTCCGCCTTTTCAATCGCCAACATTCTGGTGTTCCTGGCTCTGACACTGCCAGCGCTGGCCGGCGCTCTCAGCGGCGTTCGCGCCCAGCGAGAGTACGAACGAAATGCCGAAAGGTTCAAATCGATGGTCCCTTACCTCCAGGCCATCGCGGACAGAGTGAGGAGCGCGTCAGACTTGTCGACACTGAGAAATGCCGCGCAGGATGCCGAAACCGTGATGATGGAGGAGACCCAGGACTGGTTCACGATAATGAAGTTCCACGATTTCGAATTGCACGTCTGACGAGCGTAATTGCCAATTTTCTGACTCCTGAAAACCCGATTCTCGAAACCGTTTCAACCGGAAGGATGCGCGCATGGCTCTAACCACCGTCCAGGACCTGAGGACCCACCTTCAGTGGGCCGCTCAGGTAGAACTCACGACCATCCCGACCTACCTGTATGCCATGTACCCCGTATTTCCCAGATAGACCAAATTGATGATTGGCGTTCACTTGAGAAACTTCAATATACTGCCTATTATACGGGCATTAAC
>JASLRP010000482.1 GCA_030743915.1 SAR202 cluster bacterium
CTCCATGTCCCCTATCTCGTGGTAGGCCCTGCCCAGATCGTTGAGCGTGTAGGCTTCCTCCTCAATGAATCCATGCTCCCGAGCAATGGATAAAGACTGCTGGCCATACTCGATGGCTTTTTCAAACTCACTGCCGCCATAGGAGTTGAGAAGCAGGAGAAGCCAGAGAGCCTTGGACTCCGCTCTGGGATCATTGACTGATCTGGCCAGTTCGAGGGCGCGCAAGGAGATTTCAGCGCCCTTCTTCTGGTCCTGCACGGAAGTGAATGTGGAGTGCGCGCTGGCCTGGGGAATCAGTGCGGCAAGCTCAAGCGCGGGGTTGCCTTGCTCCAGGGCGATTGCTTCAAACGCCTTGCAATATTCGACAAGTTCTTCGAATCGTCCCGCTTCCTGGAGGGCGATGACGTTGTTGTCACACAGGTGGATGAGGGTGTCTGAGGAGACTTCTAACGTCTTCGCCAGTTGAATGGCGCGAATGTAATGGTCGGCGGCTTCGTTGTTAGCGTACACCCGCTGAGCTCGGTCGCCGGCGATGATCGAGTATTTCATTGCGCGCTCGTTGTCCATCGCCTCTCCAAAGTGATAGGCCAGCCGATGGGCCTGCTCTTCGGTGCGGTCGCTGAGCAGGCTTTCTATTGCGCTGCCGACTCCCCGATGGAACTGACGACGGCGACGGCGCAGGACCGACGAGTAGGCAGCATCTCGCGTCAACTCGTGATGGAAGGCAAACTCACGATCTGGAATTCGAGCCGTTTCTACGATCAACCCGGCCCGTTGCAGCGTGCTGAGGTGGCTGTCCAGCGATGTCTCCGAGTCCCAGACCGCCTCAAGAACAGAGCGCTGGAAGTTTCGGCCTATCACAGACGCCATCTGCGCCGCGCGACGGGCTTCCGGGTGAAGGCGGTCCATTCGCGAGGTAATAAGCCCCTGGAGGTTGTCTGGAATTTCGATTGCCTCAAGGGACTCGACGATTCGCCAGATTCCGGCGTCATCATCGCGATACACCGTGCCGCTGTCTATCAAACTCCGCACAACTTCCTCGACGAAGAATGGGTTCCCGTCAGTCTTCTGGAGAATGATGTCACGGGTCTTCTCAGGCAGGTCTCCGATGTGAAGCAGGTTGTCCACCAATTCGTTGCTGTCATCATCGGAAAGCGGACTGAGGCCGAATTCAGTGTATAGATGTGGGTACTCGGCTTCGCATACCTGTTTGAACCGCCATGCTGGAGACCGGCGCTCAGGCCTGAATGCGCACAGGATGAAAAGCGGCACCTCTTCGACCATTGGCAGCAGGTCAATCAAAAGCTCTGCTGACGCCTGATCTGACCAGTGCAGGTCGTCCATCACCAGCACGGTGGGCGTCTGTTCGGCAACGGTGCGCCACATGAGGTGACAGGCTTCATAAACCTGATCCTGCAACGCTTCGCCCTGCAACAACCTCGCGTCAGGATCGCCTTTGATTTCCAACACGGCCTTGGTCACGTTAACGACAGAGGCATGAAGTCCTGGATCAAAAGCCGGAGGGCGGATTTTCATTTTCTCCAGTATCACGTCAGGACGGTCCTGGTCTTCAACGCCGAATATCTGGAGCACTCGCTGTTGGAACAGCGAGTATGGCCTGGTAACGTCATAGGACATCGCTCGGCTGAGCGCCCAGGTCCTGTCGTCACCCCACTGGGCCTGAAGTTCCTCCAACAGCCTGCTCTTGCCCAGGCCCGCCTCGCCGATGAGCGAAGCGATTCCGCCCCGGCCTTCGCGAGTTTGTGCCAGCAGGGACTTGAGGGTTTCGAACTCATCGGACCGACCTATCATAGGAGCGGCCAACCCCTCGATACCCCGAAGCCGCCCAGGCGATGATCTGGGGTTCAGCACTCTGTACGTTGATACCGTCCCGGCCTTGCCCTTGACTTCAACCTCACCCAGGGATTCCAGATCGAACATCGGGGCGACCAACTGCTGGGTATCCTCGGAGATTTGAAGCATCCCAGGATCGGCGGTCTGCTCCATGCGGGCGGCCAGGTTCACTGCGTCGCCCATCGCAGTGTACTCGCCCGCGTATTCCGAGCCGACATCGCCCACGACCACCGGTCCGGTGTTGATACCCACCCGGACGTTGAACTCCATGCCGTACTCGTCCCGAAGTTCGTCGCGGAACTCGGTCACGCCGTCCAGGATGTCGAGGCCAGCGAGAATGGCCCGTTGAGGGTCGTCCTCATGGGCGACCGGAGCGCCAAAGAAGGCAAGGATACCGTCGCCCATGAGCCGGGCTACGGTTCCTTCGTATCGGGCCACGGGTTGGATCATGTAATCAAAAGCCTCGTTCATGATCTCGGTCCACTCTTCGGGATCAAGCTGCTCGGCGAGACTGGTGGAGCCAGCTACGTCGCAGAACAGCGCCGTGATGATACGGCGCTCTCCCTGGGCGCCGCGACCGGCGCGGGACATTCGAGATGAACGGGGGCGTTCTTGCATAGGTTCAATCAGTTCATCAGCCGCCTGCGATGTAGTGACCAGCCCGGCGGGTGCAGATTACTTCCCTTTTTGAGATAGCCCGTAGTCTAGGCGGGAGCATGAATGGTGTCAAGAATGCGGCTATCCGCTGACAACCTCCAACGTGGCGGTCTCAGCGTCTGGAGAAACAAGGTTCACGAAATCGCGAATGTCCTCAAGATGGCTGGTTATCTGCTGAGGCGAGATTCCTTCCGGCCCATAAACGGTGAACAGCACGTCGCTGGTGCCAGAGGATATGGGAGTCCGGTTGTCCGGGCCGTAGATTATGGAGGACATGACCCCCTGAGCGTCGGCGATGAACATGTCGCCGGGGCTAAGGCTCTGCTCTTTGCCGGACATCGTGGTGTAGGTTTCGCCGCCGGTGGACACATCGACCGTGACGGGATTTTGGAGCGTCGCCACGTCGTGCCCCGCGGTCAGCAGGTGGTTCTTCAGTTCCGCCGCGAACATCGCGCTAACCAGCGTCGAAATGCGAGGCAGGCTGCGGTCTTTGAGGGCAACCGACTCGATCTGGCCCTGGACGTGGTAGGTTTTCTTGAACTTTTTGTAATGGGCAGTGTATGCCTGTATGGTGGGCAGCGCTCGGATTGCGGGCCTGCCACCTTCCGAGTAGTTGGCGCGAATGATCGATTCCACCTCGCTCATCCGGGCGTCCAGATCGGGGTGGTTGGCGGGGTTTGTAGCGTTCCTCATGACCAGAGCGCCGACCGACGCTCCGGGGAATGCCTGTTTCCAATTCTCGGTTGCCTCAAGCATGATCGTCCTTCCTTGTAACACTCGACGCCTGACACTTGCGTAGAAGTATCTCACATTTGATAAGCTGACGGTTACGGGGAATCCAATGTAAGACGGAGCGATATATGCCCATTGAGGTTGTCGAATTCACGGATGATCATCTGCAAGCCGCTGCGGCCCTGGTGGCGGCTCGCTATGGCGTCGAGATAGAACAGGAACCGCTGTTGTCACGCCGATACCAGCACACCGCCGAAACGCTCCCATTCCTCCGCAGACTTCGAAGCAGGGGGCCTGGAGTCGCTGCGTTGGAGGATGGCAGGTTGGTCGGCTTTATCCAGGGCAGTGTCTCGATGTTCAAGGGAGTCCAGACGGCCTATGTCCCGGACTCCGGGCATGGCACCGACACGCAGAACAGCCGAAACGTCTATCGGGACATGTACGCTCAACTGGCCGCTCGCTGGGTTGCCAGCGGATGCTTCGTTCACAATATATCGATCATGGCCCACCACCGGCAGGCCATGGACGCATTTCACACCCTGGGTTTCGGGATGATCAACATCGATGCAATCCGGGATTTCAGCCCCGGCCCTGACTCGCCGGACGGAGTTGAGATACGCCGCGCGGGTCTCAGAGACCTGGATGCCGTGGTGTCGTTGGAAACGAAGCTGGGACGTCACCTGGCGTCATCGGCAGCGTTCCTGCCGATGTTGCCGGACCCTGGGAGACGCAGGTCTGTGGAGGAGCAGTTATCCAATTCGGATGAGCCCACCTGGGTGGCCAGATACGAGGGCGCGACAGTGGGATTTGTCGCGATAGAATCCACTGGCCGTGGCCCTGTGCTGGCCCGCTCAGATGATGGCATCATGAGCCTGGTCGGAGCCTTCGTAGAACCGGAAACCCGAAGCCTGGGTGTCGGAAGGGCCCTGCTGAACATTGCTCTGGAATGGGGGCGGTCTGCTGAGTATGGAGTGTGCGTTGTCGATTTCGAGTCGGCGAATATAGAGGGCACGCGCTTCTGGCTGGGGGCAGGGTTCCGCCCTGTGATCTATTCTCTCTCCCGCCGTCTGGACGACCGAATAGCCTGGGCGACCGAGTAGGGCGCGCGAGGCTATGGCACGAAGTGGTATATCTTCTCGTCGAAGGAGAGGATGAATATCTCCCCTGAGGGCGTCTGGGCGAAGGCGGATATTCTGAGCGATGTGTCGGCTATCATCATCTGCTCGGTGACGCGGGAGCCGTCGTGCCTCAGCGCCCATATCTTCCCGGAGCAGAAATCCCCATAAACGTAGGCCCCTAATAGCTGGCGCAGGCGCGGGCCTCGATAGACGTATCCGCCCGTGACCGAGCATCCGCCGTTCCGGTCATACTCCGCAATCGGAAGCTCGATGCCTGACTGGTCGCACGTGCCGTCTGCGCGACCGTAGCAGTGGAATCCCTCCATCACCTTCCAGCCGTAATTCCCGCCACGTTTTACAAGGTCGATCTCCTCATAGGCGTTCTGGCCCACGTCTCCGACCCACAGGTCTCCGTTGAGAGGACCGAAGCTAAACCGCCACGGGTTGCGCAGCCCGTATGCCCAGATTTCGCCCATGGCATTCGGGTCGTCCGCGAAGGGGTTGTCGTTGGGGATGGAGTACCGACCAAGCGAGTCAAGGGTGCCGACGTCGATGCGGAGAATGGAACCCAGCAGCGTCGAGAGGTTCTGTCCGTTGCCGTTGGGGTCTCCGCGACTGCCGCCGTCTCCAAGGCCGATGTACAGAAATCCGTCTGGCCCAAATCGAACCTGCCCGCCGTTGTGGTTGGAGAATGGCTGGGGAACCTCAAGGATGACAATCTCGCTGTTCGGGTCTGCACGCTCTGGATTTTCAGCGTTGACAGAAAACCGTGAGACCACTGACCGCCTGGGGTCGCTGGCCGAGTAGTACACGTAAAAATAGCCATTCGCCGAGAAATCGGGGTCCAGGTCCAACCCCAGCAAGCCTTCCTCGTTGCCCCGGTCGTTTACTTTCTGACGGATGTCCAGGAATTCCTGTGAACGCGTTCCTTCGGCTGAATAATCGAACATCATGATCTGGCCGGGCTGGAGGGCCAGAAACGCCCGATTTGTCCCATCATCTGTGAAGGCGATATCCACCATTCTCTCGTGGGACAGATTTCTGAACACCCTCTCGATGCCTGTGGCCTGAAGGGGAGTGGGTTCGGGCGAGGCTACTGGAATCACCGGCGCCGGCGGCACAGGAGTGATGGGAGGCAATGGAACGCCGATAGGCAGAGGAGTGGCAATCGGGGCGACCAGAGGCGTTGGCATGGATGGCGCGGGCTGGGGGCCGCTGGATGGCTGAGTCAGAGTGTCGGAGCCGTTGCAGGTCATGGCGGCCAGCGCCGCGAAAAATCCCATTAGTAGGCTTCTCATGCCCGTGATTATACCCGACGGGTTGGCATACGATTACTGCGCGATCGAGATCGAATCGAGGAAAAGCAAACGCGGCGCCCTCCGAGGAGGAACGCCGCGTCTGATACAGGGAGGATTGTCAGGTTTGACTATCCAGTCTGCTCAACGCCGACTGTCTAGCGATTGAACCGCATGCTCTCGTAGTTCTTGAAGTCTTTGCGGGCTTCGTCGAACGTTGGGCCGGAGGTTTCTCTGCCCCTCTGCGTGCTGTTGTAGTACGCCTGGACGGCTGTTGACCGGTGGGAGCGCTTGATCATTCCGATTACTTTGTGAAGCATTTTATATTCCTACTGCCTTATGCCTGGTGGTTGAAGCTCTGGTAGTCCTTGCGGGCTTCGTCGTAGGTCGGGCCTACGTTCTGGTTGCCCCTCTGGACGTTGTTCATGTATGCCTGGAAGCCGTTGGGCCTGTTGGCGCGTTTGATGATTCCGATTACTTTGTGAAGCATATTTCTGTTCCTGCTTTCTTACGCCTGTTCCTGATGGCTGATGCCCTGGTAGTCCTTGCGAGCCTCGTCGTAGGTTGGGCCTGCGCGCTTGCTGCCCCCCTGGACGCTGTTCATGTATGCCTGGAGGCCGCCAGACTGGTTGGCTCGCCTGATGATGCCGATAACCTTGTGAAACATATTTTGATTTCCTTCCCCTAGCTCGCTTTAACATCTGTGCTAGGAATGTTATGTTCTATGCACTTAACTATAATCCGAACATACCATCGCGTAAACAAATATATTGTGATATATCATATTGATTTGTGTGATATATCATGGAGGCACTATGGAACTCCGGGAACTCAGAAGTTTCTGCACCGCCGCCAGAGTCAGAAGCATATCCAGGGCAGCGAACATTCTGGAAATCGGCCAGCCGACGGTCACGACTCACATCAAGAAGCTGGAGGCCGAGCTTGGGACAACCCTCTTCGACCGGGTGAAACGTCCCATACAGCTAACCCTGTCTGGCAAGACCCTGGCTGAACTGGCGACGCCGCTGGTCGAGGGCATTGATGGCTTGGCGGACACAGCCGCCGATGTCGAGGAGCGCGGCCCCGTGGTAGTCGCCGCCACACCGGACATCATTCCGCACACCCTGCTGAGGGTTGTTCGGGTTTTCCTTGCCCGCCACCCGCACATTCACCTGCGGATAAGCTCGGCCACGCGGCACGAGGTCCAGGAAATTGTCGCCGACGGTGAAGCAGACGTTGGAATAGTCCAGCATTACGACCGTGATGAGCAGTTCGATTTCGAGGGCTTGTTCGTCTATGAGCGGGTGCTCATAACCCCCCGCGACCACCCTTTATCCTCCGAGCCTGTGGAATCCCTTGCCCAGGTCGCCGAATGGCCGCTGATCCTGATGAGTTCGGGCACGCACACCCGCGACATTCTGGAAACAGAGTTGAAGCGTCGGGGAGTCAATTACGAGATAATCGTCGAGTTGGACAGCATGGATATGATAAAGCGGTACGTCGCTCTGGGGATGGGCGTGTCCATCGGCCCTCGATTGGCCATCGACCCTGAGGACCAGGACGAGCTTGGCGTTGTGGGGCTGGGTCACTTGCTGCCCGTGGAGCAGGGCGGCATCATCACCATGCGAGGCAAGAGCCTTTCGGCGCCGACCGAGCGGTTCATATCCGTGATGCGCGACACCCTGGCCCCAGCAGGAGTTCAGCTTGTTTGAGGACTTCGAGCAACGAATGGTCGAGATTTACGGCGAGCGAGGCCGAGAGTGGCTGACTCGCCTGCCGGAGACACTTTCTCTGTGCGCTCGGCGGTGGTCGCTGACCGTCATGCCGCATTTCGAGGATCTGTCTTACAATTACGTCGCCCCGGTCCTCCAGGAGGATGGGACTCCAGCAGTCCTGAAGGTGGGTGTCCCGAACCCGGAGCTTACCAGCGAAATCGAATCGCTGAAAATCTTCGACGGAGACGGCATTGCCCGTCTTCTGGACTCTGACGATGACCTGGGAGCCATGCTCATCGAACGCCTGACGCCGGGCGACACCCTGCTGAGCGTCGAGGATGACGAGGAGGCGACATCCATAGCCGTCGGAGTGATGCGCAACCTGTGGAAACCTGCGCCCGAGGTCCATCCCTTTCCCACAGCGGAGCGATGGTTTCTGGGCCTCGAAAGACTGCGAAAAACCTTCGATGGAGGCACCGGCCCATTTGACCGTGCGCTTGTTGAGAGGGCAGAAAGCATGTATTCCGAACTCCTGATTTCGATGGGAGAACGCGCTCTGATCCACGGAGACCTGCACCACGAGAATATCCTGAGCAACGAGGGCAGATCAGGAGACCAGAACGGCGCACGGGAACCTTGGCTCGCCATCGATCCCAAAGGCCTTGTGGCCGAACGAGAGTACGAGGTCGGGGTGTGGCTGTACAACCCCTTGCCCCAACTTCTGGAATACCCGGACCCGAAGGCCGTCACCGCCCGTCGAGTGGCCCAGTTCACCGAAGAACTGGGCTTCGACCGACAGCGCGTCGTCGCGTCGTGGGGCCTGTCCCAGGCCGTTCTATCCGCCTGGTGGAGCTACGAGGGCGAGGGCCACGGCTGGGAGCCTGCCATGGCCGTAGCAGAGACCTACGCGGGCTTGTAGCTCCCAATCAGCGTCACAGGACGTTATTCGCGGGTGACAACGTAGAAGATCATGACGCCAGTTTTGTCGCGTATCGTCTGGATCGATTCCTTTGGAATGCCTGCATTGTCGAAATACGATCGACTTTTGCTGGCAGTCACCGGCAGGACTGTTTCCCAATCGAGCAGCCAATGTAAATCCTGGACGTCGTAAAGTTGGCTGTCCGGGAGCGGGGCGATGAGCGTGCCTCCCGGTGTCAGCAGATCATACAGCGACCCCAGCAGTCTGATCATCCGGTCTTCGATGATGTAGTCGAACAGACCCGCAGTGTAGATCACATCCTGGCTTCCGAACACTTTGAGATTCCTGCCACGGTTGACCAGGCGCATAACGTTGTACTTCATGAGTGTGAGATTCTCAGGAGACACTCCATTGGAGAGCAAAAGTCTGCCAGCATAGTCCAGCGCCACCTGTTCAGAGTCCAAGCAGGTTAGTTGCGGCTCGTATCTGACGATGTCGGGACCTATATCGAACAGTTCTCGGCAAGAGCCACAGCCGAGATTGAGGACTTTTGCCCTCTGTGGCAACGATTGCAGCGTTGCCGACAACATTTGCGCCAACATCGCGCGACGCTCTCGAACTGCGATGGCCAGTTGCCGAGACATAAAGTAGGTATCCAGGTACATGCCGATGCCTTCATGCGTCATCGGAGCGCCGAAATAAGTTCCTTCCAGGGTCTCAAAATCTCCGGCGTATCCGTAAGGCCAGTGCCGCGCGCGGTTCGTAAAATAGCTCTTAGAAAACCACGGTTCGGTTTGTCTGCGGAATAGCTGTCTTGCTTTTGAAACCTGTTCAGCCGACGCAATGCGTTCAAACTCGGCTGTGGCTGTCAGAATTTTCCGGGTGGAATTCAAAACCCTTTGATAGACCTTCATGTCGAAAGTCTGGCTCTCTTCGCACCGGGCTTCGATCTGGTCCAACTCCTGCATGTATGTAAACGTAGCCCTCTCGAGCGTGTCCGTCGCAATATTGGTGACGCTTCGCTGAATTGTCTCGGTCGCCATGTTCTGCCTCCTGTGAATTGGGTGACAACATGTTGCAGCACCCGAGGAGGCGTGCCATCGAAAGAACTAACCAAAAATGCGAAGTGTCAGGAATATTCGTTTGATGCCGGGCCTGGCAAGAAATTGCCATATTTACGACTGGTGGCACATGAGAGGGACGCAGGAGGTTGGCTGGGGTGGCGGAAACGGGAGGTCAGGCCTGACCTCCCGTGATGCACTGTGGGCGCTGAATTCGTCGGAGCCTAAGTCAGGAGCTCCATGAACTCGATGCGCTGGCTTTCGATGAGAGGGCGGACCTGGGCTCCGACTTCCAGGGCTTCGGGAGGAAGAGGGTTGTTGGGGCGGGATGGAGACTCTATGGCCTCTGCTGTCCACTGGAGGACGACGACGTTCTGCTCTCCGGGCAGGGTGGCCCCGTTGTAAGAGACAGTGATTTCGCTGCGCTGGCCGGCGTCTCGGTATATCTCTCCCTGCCTTTTTACCAGTTCTGCAACTTTTCGAGCCTCGCCGGGTTTGGTGTTGAAGATTCTTCGGATAAGGTACACGGTTGATCCTCCGTTATTGGTATTGTGCGATGGCCGCTTCTCTGAAGCGCATCTGTACACCACTTGCGTGTGGGTGACCGGCGATATGATACCAGTATCGAAGGAACAAAACTATTATGTCGAGACACGGGCGGTATTGGAGGTCGCGGGGGTGGGGGGTGAGACCGGACGGCGGGCTGGTTGAGAGAGAATCGTGATCTGTTGGCAACCAGATTCTTCGCTGCGGCTCAGAATGGCGAGGCTCCTGACACCTCTGGAGACCTGATGCCTGACCCCTATCCCCGCTTCACACCAACCAGCTTGCCTGTGACCAGGATGCGATGGTCGTACACCAGCCGGGGCACGCAGGCCACCAGCGTGATGGTGGAGTCGTCAGTGTCGCTGAGTTTCAGATCATCCTGGTGGACGACTTCGGTTTCGGTTACCTGGTAGAGGTACTCGCCGTCGTCGGTGAAGATGCTCACGTACACCGGGTCGCCGTTCTTGAGCATTCCCGGAATCTTGGGCAGGTTCTGGAACACGTTGCCCTCGCCCTTGATCGGGCTTTCAAGATGGCCGAAGAACCATGCATTGCCTGTCTCTCCGGCTTGAGCGGTTGTGGGGATGCGCCCAACAAGGTTGTTGGGCGTCTCGTACGTGGAGCTGTCTCCAAGGTCGATGACCTCAAGGTCTTTGATCGTCGATTCCACGCCAATCGAGGGAATTCTGATCTCGCGGGCTTGCGCTCCCTGTCCTCTGGTCAGGCCGTCCGTGGCTAACAATGGAACGAATCCGTCTGGTCGATTGACCACTCCGTAGGTGTACGGGTCGGCTCCGGCCCATAGAGGGTCGCTCCAGTATTTGGGGTGAATCTGGAAGCCGGGGTAGATGGAGTTGTAGTTGGATACAAGCGCCTCGGCGTTGGGGGGAATGACATCTACAGCGGCGAGTTCGGCCACCAGCTGCGTGGTGGCAGGGTTGGATGGAGCGATTTCAGCGGGACTGCTTTCGGGCGCTGGATAGACTGTGCGCAACGGAACGGCCTGCGCAACCTGCGCGATTGGAGCTTGCGCAACCTCAGAGTTCACCGGCACGCCGCCGGACTCAAAGAAGGCGGTAGGGCTGCTAACCACGGTGTTGATAGGCTTGAAACTGCCGTCCGGCATCAGCGCGCCGTGTATCTGGGTAGTGTCTGAAGTCGGGGCAGGAAGTTCCGGCAGAGTCACGGGCCCATCAATGGTGACGTTCAGTTCGTCGAGCTTGGAGGCTCCGTAAAGCCCGAACCCATAGTAACCGCCAACTCCAATCAGGACAACCGCCCCAATGGCGATCATGCCAATTCCCAGGACGAGGGTTGCCCATCGTCTGGTTCTGGGAGAGATTGTCGAGTTCAATTCCTCAGCCTGCGTCATCCCCACCGCCTCAGGTTGATTTCGTTCAGAACTGCCATTTGGTTACGCAGATCAGTATAGCATTCGCCTGATTGCCGGGTATCAGGTTTTCAGGTCTCAGGATATTCGTGTCCTGGGTTGTTGGATGAGGCAGTTGCCGTTGGAGATTCAAGCTTCGAACAATTCGGGAACGAAAAAAATCCCCGCTCTGGGGGGATTCTTCTCTCACAGGATTCATCTACCGAACCTGCTACCTCATGCGTGGTGTGTGGGATGTCCCGTCATGAATCGGCTCATCACGATAGACGTCGCCATTTCTTATCTTGATGTTGAAATCACAATCCGGGTTGCTGCACACCCAGGCTTTGTAGTGTATGGGCGCTCCCTGGCTTCCGAAATCGGAGAGGGGCAACAGGTTGCCTTCGGTGCATTTTAGACAATTGGGCCAAGCGTTTACTTCCACGAATCCCTCCTCGGTAGCCACCGCCCTGGGGTTAAAAAGCGGCCAAAGTATAACACCTAGATGAGCGATTTAACAACTGGGATTGACACCCAAAACCTGCTCTCGAACAGGCGGGCTGTTCGAGGATCGGATTTCGGACACTTGCCACCGGAAACAAGGGAGAGGCCAGCGCGGAATATCCTGCTGGTTATGGGTGAAGGTTTGCCTGCCGCAAAAACGGCGTTTCTTTCGGCGTGATGCCCTGCGTTTGGAGTCGGAGTTGACACTCTCCTAGGCCCCGACCATCCGTCCCGCTGGCGCTCTAAGCCCGCCGCGCTGACACTCTCGAAGTGTTCTGCTGTCTTAGTGACGGAGTGGTTGTTTTCGTTGATGAGGGTGACGTCCGATGTGCATCGGCCTCCGTTGATGCGGAGGCCGACTGCCCCCAACCGAACCTACCCGAAACCGATACCTGGATATACCTTACGGAACATTCCTGTCGGCGCCCTAATACGGTAGAAATATTAGTGCGTTGTGAGTAGTAACAAGCCGCTGGTAGGTGGCCTGGGCGAGAGGGACATCTGAGGGCCAGAGACTGTTGGACTGACACCGCGCCGCTGAGAACAGTGAGAGAGGATTCAGGAGGAGTCATATGCTTGCCAAACGTTCCATCATAGAGATACTGCACGAGATTCTTCAGATGGAAGGGCGCAAGAAGACCCACATCCAGTATCAAGCCGCCCTGACCTACCCGCAGGTCAACCGATACCTCCAGGGGATGTCGGACAGGGGCCTGATAGAACAGGGCCAGGATGACCGAGGCGGCAACATCTATAACATCACCGAAAAGGGCCGAGAGTTGGCCAAGCATCTGAGCCTGGTAATGGCGTATCTGGAGCTTGACGGAAACCATGCGGCGTAGCTTTTGGGCGCTGGCAGCGTTCATGCTGCTGGCCCTCATTGTTGGCGCCGGTGTAGGGCGGGCGGGCATAACCGAATTGGAAGGCGAGATGCGAGTCGGCATCTTGCCTCAGCCTGTCGCTCTCATCCTCGGAGGGCCGTCCCCCGATGGACCGCACGTTATTGGGCCGTTCGCCGGCACAGGTCCGTTCACTGTTGAATTTATCGTATGCTGTGTTGTTCCTCCCAGCGGGGAGGAAGTTGATTTTGAGTGGGACTTCGATTTCGACGGCACGTTTGTGGCTGACGCTGATGGCTCCGGTCCCATTGCCTATACCTATCTATCTGGCCCGCCACTGAGCGACCCTGTTGACAGGACAGTGGCTCTCCGCCTGACCAGTTCATCCGGCGAACAGACGATCATCACCGAGACAGTATCTGTCTTATGGGTCGAATTCACTCCAACCCCTTCTCCAAGCCCGACGCCCGCCCCCGCGTTCACGCCGTCACCGACTCCAACGTTCTCGCCGACCACAACTCTCACGATGACTCCCACGCCGTCGGCCACCACCACCTCTGGGCCTCTGGAGCTCTTGGCTGTGGACACTGGAACCAGCAAGGTGTTCACCTACACTGAGTACGGCGATTTCCAGGGCATGTTCGCTCTCGACGCTGCCGATCAGGACGCCTACGGTATAACCACCGACGACAATACAATCTGGGTGCTGGACCGAGACGCGAAAGCGTACCGATACGACACCGCAGGCTCGCTGCTCGGCTCCTTCAATCTCGTGACACCCACCGATCAGCTTGAAGGCATTACCACAGATGGCCAGTCCATCTGGATTTTGAACCAGCTCTCCACATTCCATGTTTTCCGCTACGATACCTTCGGCATCTATCAAGGTGATTCGTTCAAGCTGGCGCCCGCGAATGCCAGCGCCCAAGGCATTACGACGGACGGTCACCTGCTCTACGTTCTGGACGACGCGGCTGACAAGATCTTCGCTTATGAACCCAGTGGAGCGCTCGTGGGATCGTTCAGTGTTCTCCCGGCCACTCACCCGGAAGGCATCACGACTGATGGCGAGTTCCTCTTTGTCGGCGATCAGGACACAGACCGGATATACAGGTTCGATTTCGACGGCACGCTGCTCGCTTCGTTCGACCTGGAACTGCCCGGAAACTCCACGCTGGGAGGACTCACAAGGTCGCCATACAGCGTCCACCCGATTGTGTCTCCGATCCCAGTGCCGAGTTCGACAACAACGTCAATCGCCAGAGTTACAGAAGGGCTGGTCTCGCTATACGATTTCAACGAGCCCGGCGGCAACATTGTTTACGACACTGCCGGATACGGGCCGCCTCTGGATCTGGTCATTCTCGACACGGGCAACGTGACCAGAACGACCAGCGCGCTGACTTTCGACGCCCCGACGATCATCTATTCGCCACCTCCGGCCACGAAGGTTATCCAGTCGGTGCGTGACACCAATGAGATCACCATTGAGGCATGGTTGAAACCTGCTAACACAACTCAGGCTTATGGCTCCAGCGGCGCTCGAATCGTCAGCGTTTCCGGCGACACTCTGGCGCGAGATGTCACCTTGGAACAGGAAGGCGACTTCTACGACACGAGGCTTCGGACGACGTACACCAGCGCCAACGGCCAACCTCCTCTTGAAACCGATTCCGGGACCGTGAACACGAACCTGACTCATGTCGTGTTCACTCGGGATTTTGGAGCCAGCACGGTCAACATGTATCTGGACGGCGTCTTGACCGCCACCAGCACGCTGGCGGGCACTTTCGATGTCTGGGACCCTGGATTCCGACTGGCCTTGGGCAACGAGCAGACTCTGAACCGTGGCTGGTTGGGTGATCTGCACCTGGTGGCGATATACGACATCGCCCTCAGTCCTTCTCAGGTGGCCTGGAATTACTCTGCTGGCCCCGGCGGTGGGATTGTGATTTCGACTCCAACTCCGACGCCTACGCCGACCTCTACTGGCACTCCATCACCAACGCCCACCAACACGCCGACGATTACTGCGACGCCAACCGACACGCCGACAATTACGGCAACCCCGACCAACACGCCGACGCTAACGCCGACGCCTACAGGCACACTGTCTCCAACGCCGACTAACACGCCGACGATCACGCCAACGCCTACAAATACACCGACGCTAACGCCGACGCCGACTGATACGCCGACGATCACACCGTCGCCGACGGTAACGGCGACCTTGTCGCCGACGCCAACATTCACACCGTCTCCGACACCAACCTCCACAACCTCCCCAACGCCAACCTCCACCCCATCCCCGACCGCTACCGCAACGATCACGCCGACGCCTACCAACACGCCGACAATAACGCCGACGCCTACCAACACGCCAACAATCACTCCGACGCCCACTAACACGCCGACGATCACGCCGACGCCCACTAACACGCCGACAATAACGCCGACGCCTACCAACACGCCGAC
>JASLRP010000483.1 GCA_030743915.1 SAR202 cluster bacterium
GTAATCGGGACGGGATAGGAATTCCACGCAATCGCGGCTTATCTGCTGCCAGGTCTTGACACTGTCGGGCGGGGCGCCTCGATAGCAAATCTGGCCGTCTTCCTCAATCAGTAGATCCAACAGAACCTCGGCGGGTGAGGAACCCCGATCAGCCGCGACATCAGGCAGGCTCATGCCTTCCAGGTCCTTGTTCTTGCCCAGGTAGGTGAACACCGCCGAATCCAGAGGCCGAGCCTGGCTGGCTTCCAGATGCTCGATCATTCGGGCTCGCTCCCCCGGGTCCTTCATGCGCTCCATGATGGCGTCCGGGCCGCCTTCGTGAGCGTAGCTGGGCAGGAAGCTGAGAGGGAAAGAGCTTCCGGTGGGGTAGGGGTAAAGCTCCAGAGTGCAGTCAACACCCTCGGCTTTGGCCTTATCGATTAGCTCCATGCGCTCGGCGACCTGGCCTGCGTTGTTGGCGGCTGTGCGGTAGTGGGAGAAATGGACCTTCACGCCCGATTGGCGTCCAATTTCCAGGGCTTCCGGAACCTGTCCGCCGCCGAACGCTCTGTCTGTGTTCACGTCTCGAAGGTGGGTGGTGTACACGCCGCCAAACTCGGCGACCACTTTGCAAAGCTCGACCAACTCGGCGGTGTCGCTCCAGGCGTTGGGATGGTAGGACATGCCTGTTGCGAATCCAACTGCGCCCTGCTCCATACCCTCTCTGACCATCCGCTTGGCCTGTTCGAGAGCATCGCCAATCAGCGGTTTATCGGTGAAGCCCAGAGTCTCCAGCCTGATGGCGCCGTGGGCCACGTTGTAGGCTGTGTTGATGGCGACCTTCTTGTGGTAATGGGAGCGGAACGCCTCGACGCTGCTCATGTCCAGGTCTTCGGGAGGCTCGCCCAGGATGCCAGAGAGGTAACGCCGGTACGTGCGGTAATTCTTGGCGGACGTGGGGGCGTAGGACAGCCCATCCTGACCGAGAACCTCAGTTGTCACGCCCTGTCGGATGCCGTTGGCGTGTTGAGGGTCCCACAACAGCACGCCGTCGGAGTGGGCGTGGCTGTCGACGAAACCGGGTGAGACTGTCAGGCCGGTGGCGTCGATAACTCGCCGCGCTCCAGCCTGTGACAGGTCACCAACAACTTCGATGCGTTCCCCGTTGATACCCACGTCTGCCCGAACTCCCGGAGTGCTCGTGCCGTCAACGACGGTCCCGCCTGATATGATTAGGTCGAACATTATTGAATTCCTCCATCGTTAGCCCATCGTCGTGTTCCATCGAAGTGTTGATGACGGAGCGAAGTATAGCATAGCCTATCTGAGCGAAATCCTATGACTCCAACAGACTATCGAAAGCTGGTCGAAGCTCATTTCCCGCAGGTGGAAATTCTCACTTGCGAGCCCATTGATATGGGTTGGGATTACTTCGTTCTGGACGTTAACGACGAATTGATTTTTCGGTTTCCCAGGCGTCCTGACGTGACACAGCAGCTTGAGTGGGAAATGGAATTATTGCCAAAACTGGCCGATGCCTTGCCGGTCAGAGTGCCAAACATCGAGTACGTGGCAAAGCAGAATTTGGGCGATCCGCCGATGTTCGTCGGGTATCCGAAGATTCCTGGCTCGGGGCTGGACTCTCAGAAACTGGAAGATTCGGGCGCCCGAGCGCCGGTTGTCAAAAGCATCGCCGATGCGTTGAGCGCCCTTCACTCGATACCTTTGGACGGGCTGAGCGACCACCCTATGAGCGGCAACCCGGACCCTCGAAGCGCGGACGGGTGGCGCGATAAATACTATCGCCTGTTTGAATTCGCGCAAAATACCGTGTTCCCTCGGCTCAGTCTCGAGACTCAACGCCGCGAGATTCGGACCTGGCAGGAGTTTCTTGAAGATGATTCTAATTTCGATTTCTTGCCCGTCCTGGTTCATCAGGATTTGAACGCAGAGCATGTGATTACGGACTATGCCAAAGGCACGGTCTCGGGAATCATCGACTGGGGCGATTGTGGATTCGGCGACCCGGCGTTAGACTTCGTGGGCTTGGCAGATGGCCTGGGCGAGGATTTTGCGACAGAGGTGCTCGCGAACTACACTCGCCCGGACGAAAGCATTATGAGTCGAGCGAGGTTCTATGGACTTGTCGTCGCTTACCATTACATTGAGTACGAACTCAATGCGGGTGAGGAAGGCTAGTTGGAACAGGGCATCGACGTCATTGAAGGCCGTGGGACGCAACAATCATAAACAAAACGAGAGGGCGATATGAAAATCGTTATCGGAGGAGATCATGCCGGGTATCCGATGAAGGGGCCGGTGATCGGTATTCTGAAAGGCTGGGGCCACGAAGTGACGGACCTGGGCGTCCATACCGACACTGAGGACGCTGATTTTCCGGACATCGCCCAATCGGTGGGCGATGAGATCAAGGCAGGTCGCGCCGATAAGGGAATCATGGTGTGTGGCACCGGAGTCGGAGCCGCGATTGGCGCCAACAAAGTCCCTGGCATCCGGGCAGCCCTCTGCCATGACGTCTATTCGGCCCATCAGTGCGTTGAGCATGACGACGTGAACGTGCTGTGCATGGGCGCTCAAATCATAGGAATCAAGCTGGCCGAGGACATCCTGAGCGCGTTTCTGAACGCTGAGTTCAGCATCGACGAGC
>JASLRP010000484.1 GCA_030743915.1 SAR202 cluster bacterium
GCCAATGACTTCCCGGCAGAATCGTTCTTCGATGTCTTCTTCGATCTATCGGACGACGCCGACACCATCGTCCAACGGCTGGATACCCTGCCCAAGGACACAGCAGGCGCCATCGAGACCGAGATTGTCGCTCTGAACCTCGCCTCCCAGGACAGCGTAGACGGGGTCGCTAAAGCGCAAGCGGACAATCAGACCTTCGCCGTCGATTCGTTCTTCGACGTGTTTACCGAGCTCGGCGCTGTGAATGCCAACGTCCTGAGTCGTGCGTCGCAGGCCAGTCTGGACGACCTGGAATTGGGCAACCTCGATGCAACGGTATCGTCACGTGCGACTCAGAGCAGCGTGGACGCGATGGCCAGCGCGCAGGCGTCCAATCAGAAGTTCGTCGTGGACTCCTTCTTCGACGTGTTCACAGACATCGCTGCGATTGTCAGCAATATCGCGGCGCGCGCATCTCAAGTCAGCGTAGACGCAATGAGCCAGGCGCAAGCAGACAACCATACATTCGTCGTGGATTCGTTCTTCGACGTTTACTCCGATATCAGCGCCGTCGACACCAACGTGGGCACGGTAGCCCAAGCGCAGGCGGCCAACCAGCGGTTCATCGTGGACTCATTCTTCGACGTGTTCACTGAACTCGGCGCTCTGGATTCTCGCATCGAAGAGTTGGCCTCGATTAATCTCCAAGTGTTGGAGATAGGGTCCAAGAAGGGAAAGAAGCGGTTCTTGCTAACAACAAGCCTATCAGGAGTGCGAGTGGATGTATCGTTGGTCTCGATTCTCGCATTGGAGATGAATAACAAAGCAGCCGATTTGGAGGACGTGACTGCCACAGCGGTGGTGACATCCCTCTCAACAGGCATGCTCGACATAGAAGTCGAACTACCCAAGAGCGTGAAGGACGCCAACGTCTTCGTGTTCGATGTCGTTGACAGCGATGGACACGGCGGTGTGATCGTGTTTTCAAATTGACAACCAAAAGGTGAAACCCAGTCGATGAGATTGAAAGGGGAAAAATAGCAAGTTGAACGGGCAGGCACTGCATCGAGTCATCGGCCTCTATGGCAAGTGCAAGAATCGACCCAAATGATGGCACATGAGTTGACATTGGGTGGGTATGCGCCCATTCTTGGGGCAAGTGAACACCACACCTGACGGACGCCAGTTTTCGGTGTCGGCAAAAGAGCTTGGATTTACCTGGCCGGGGGCAATCGAATGTCTGCATCCGCCATACAGGAACATCGGGTGAACGTCCGTGGGACGGATGTGCGGGTGTGGCGAGCAGGGGATCGAAATCAGTCGGTCCTCCTCCTCATTCACGGCGCCGGAGCCGACCGCAGAGACTGGGAGCACACCATCTCTGCTCTGTCAGTCTACTATCGAGTGTACGCTCCGGACCTCATAGGATTCGGTGACAGCCCGCGAGACAACATCCCATATACGTTGGAAACATTTCGAGAGTTCATCATCGAGCTGATGGACGAGCTTGGCATCCAAAACGCCTCGCTTATTGGCCACTCCCTCGGCGGCAGAATCAGCCTGGAAGTCGCTGCCACAATGCCTGAACGAATCAGCCGACTGGTCCTGATAGCGCCAATGGGATTCGGCCAGCTATCGATCTTGGGCCGTATTGTATCCACGTCGGCCTGGGCCATCCACAAAGCAGCCCGCATTGCTCTCCCGTACCCCGACATGGACCTGAATCTGAACGCCCACGAGTCCGGCGAATTCGCGATCATCCGACAGCCAACACTGCTGATCTGGGGTTCCAGGGACATGTACTTTCCAGCGTCACACGGCTGGCGGGCCATGAAGACCCTGCCCGACGCCCAACTGAAGATATACAAAGGAGCGGGTCACTCGCCCCACACCGCATACCCAAAACACTTCACATCAGACGTTCTCGGATTCCTTTCCGGCAGACAACAACGAATTATGCGGGGTTGCACGAGCCAAGCTATTTAATGTATCTTCATTACTAAAATAACATAGAAAGGAGCGTTGTACGTTATGACTCTGAAGTTTGCGCTCATGCGCGCGCTGCGGGTGCAGGAAGCTAGCGCCCATTGCGATATCCCATGTGGTATATATGACCCAGTATCGGCCAAGATCGCCGCTCAGACCGTCCTCAAGATGGTTATGAGAATACAAGGACTGGAGGCCGGCGATGATCAGGCGGCCTACCAGAACACGCTGTCCCGGTACATCACCGTCAAGGAACAGCACGCCGCTCTCTGCAAAGACGAGTTGGACATCCTCTGGCACGACTACTTCCGGCCCGACCACCTGGAGGCGCACCCTGACCTCCACGACAAGTTCTGGAACGCCGCCAAGCTGGCCGGCGCCAACAAGCAGAACGTCAACCTGGAGTCCGCTCAGAACCTGGTAGCGGCAGTTGACGACATTGCCACAGTGTACTGGGCAACCAAGGGCGTCGAATATTCCGACCCCGTGGCCGATGTCCGCTTCGGGCCTGCTTAACCCAACTTCGTAAAAGTCGAAGAAAAACGATATGGGCCTCGGGATTCCGAGGCCCATATTTGTTGTCAGGCCAACAACATCTAATCCGACTACATAGCGATGATATTCAGTCCAGACGTCGGCATCTCTGCCCGGACACCTGAAAACCTGAACCCTGACCGCTTGCTGCCCGCCTCGTCAGTCCATATAATCCTCCCTCGGCGGACTGAAAATGTCCAACGCCAACGACGGTTCGTCATTGGCAACAAGACTGTGCTCAACGTCCCCTGGGATGATGTAGAAGTCACCCTTCTTTACGGTCGTGGTCTCGCCACCGATTGTGAAATCGAACTCGCCCTCAAGCACCATCCCCGCCTGCTCATGGGGATGACGGTGAGGCGGAAGGACCGCGTTCGCGGCTATCTCCACCACGCTCATCATGATCTTTTCGCCCCACATCGTGCGCAGGACGATTCCGGGCGCCAGCTCCCTTCGGCTGACCTCGTTGGCATCGTAGGTATAAGTCAATTGATTCCTCCTGAATTTACGTTGTTGCTCGTTGGTGAGCCACCGAAAGGCATGACGTGATGAAGTCGTTCACCGGCGTCGGGATGCCGTGTTGTTTGCCTATCGCAACCACGGCGCCGTTGATGTTGGCAAGCTCCAGTGGCCTGCCGGCCACAAGGTCCATTTGCATGGACGAGACCAGGTCTTCTTTGTCCTGCTTCAACTGAGCCAATGTTGTCTGGGCAAGATCAGCAGGCAAAGCAACGCCCGCCGCTATGCCGACCGAGGTCGTCTCCTCCAAAACTCGCCTGCACAGGTCATCAGTAGCAGGGTTGTCCAACACTTCGACCATCGACCCGGCGCAGATACACGACATTCCGCTGAGGGCCGATATGAAGACCAGCTTGGTCCACAGCGTGGCGTT
>JASLRP010000485.1 GCA_030743915.1 SAR202 cluster bacterium
GAAAAAGGCACGCCCCCAACCTCATTATTAAGCATTGTTCGTCTCAACCAATCAGAGACCTGAATTATATTCATTGTTGTGTTGCCATGCCGACTGACAATAAGCAACCGGTCCCCTGCAAGACAGCTATCGTTTCACTTATGGCCAGACTCCTCATATCCGTTCAGAATTACGGAATCTGAAGGCTATGTTCAAAGGACTCAAGAAAGACAGAAATGGGTAAATTTCTACTGCGGCGAGCTTACTTTGCCCTGTTCTCTCTATTTGCTGCCACTATCATTGTGTTTGGTTTGTCCAGGGCTGCCGGAGACCCCCTGTTGATCTACGCTCAGGAAGGCGGCGGTTACGGATTGAGCGAGGAACACAAAAAAGAGCTGGAAGTGTACTTGGGGCTGGACAAACCCCTCATCGTCCAGTACCTCGTGTGGATTGGGAACTCGATGAAAGGGGACTTCGGCAAGACGCTGCTGGATAGGACTCCTGTTTTCAATTTGATTAAAGGCAAGCTGGGCGCGACGACTCAACTTGCCATAGCCGCGTGGATATTTGCCGTGATCACAGGAGTGCCGTTGGGGGTGTTGTCTGCGACTCGGAGAGGTGGCTTCTTCGATTATCTGGGGCGAGGTTTCGCTTTGTTCGGACAGGCCCTGCCTCAGTTCTGGATCGGCATTATGGCGATTGTGATATTCGCAGTCCAGTTGGACTGGCTGCCTGCCCAGGGCCGGGGATACCCTGAAGAGAGTTTGTGGGTCCAGGCAAAGCACTTCATATTGCCAACGGTAACTCTGGGTTGGCTTGGCTCCGCCACGTACATGCGACTGGTACGTTCCTCCATGCTGGAGGTATTGGACTCGGAGTTCGTCAAGTTGGCAAGGGCCAAAGGAACGCCGGGCTGGAAAGTCATCTGGAAACACGCCTTCCGCAACGCCCTGATTGCCCCCATCACCTACTCCAGCCTGTTCCTGGCCAGCTTCATCACCGGAGCGACAGTCGTTGAGTTGGTGTTCGCCTGGCCCGGTATTGGCAGGCTTGCGCTGACGGCAGTGAACAACAACGATTTTGCATTGCTGACGGGCATTGTGCTGTTCTTTGCAGTGGCCTACATTTTCTTCAACTTCCTCGCCGACATTCTATATGGGTTAGTCGATCCCAGAATTCGATACAGTTAAGCAGGCATTACATGATTGACCAGACCGCGAATCAGGCAATGGAGTCGCTTCTACGGCCTCGAAAACTCGGGGTTTTAGGAGATGCCTGGGCATTCGTTCGAAGCTGGCCGCTGATTCCCGGCATCGTTCTCGTGGTGCTCGTCATCACAGGAATTTTCGCGCCCTTGATAGCTCCGCATGACCCAATCAAACAAGAGATTGAGCTCAGGAATGCCCCCCCTTTCTGGTATCCCGAGGGGAGCGCCCATCGGCTATTGGGAGCAGATCATGTAGGGCGAGACGTTCTGAGCCGTGTGGTTCATGGCGCTCGCATATCGTTGCTGGTTGCGTCCATTTCGCTGTCCACAGGGGTATTCATCGGCACGACGCTGGGCCTGATCGCAGGTTATGTGGGCGGAATGGTGGACGAATTGATAATGCGGGCGGTGGACGTTTCACTGTCGCTGCCCTTCGTGCTGATTGCGCTGGTTTCGGTCATCATATTCGGGGCCAGCCTGGGATTGGTGATAGGCCTGCTCGCCCTGTTTACGTGGGCGTCGTTCGTTCGTTATGTTCGGGCCGAGGTGCTAACGCTTAAAGAGCGGGATTACGTCGCGCTGGCGAAGGTTGCCGGGGCGTCCACAAGCCGCATCCTGATCCGTCATATTCTGCCGGGAGTGATGAATACCGTCATCGTCGTCTCGACGCTTCGGGTCGGGCAACTCATTCTGACCGAGGCCACCCTTAGCTTCATTGGGGCCGGAATTCCAGCGCCAACACCGGCCTGGGGATTGCTGATATCTGAGGGTCGGAGCTACGTGACCACCGCCTGGTGGACTGCGTTCTTCCCCGGTCTCGCCATCTTCCTGGTGGTGATGTCGCTGAACTTCATGGGAGACTGGATACGCGACCGTCTCGACCCACGACTTCGGCAGCTATAGGGGCCGTCATGTTGGTATGTCATAATCTCCACTGAGGATGAAATCTCGACTGAGCATGGCGAGCCCTGACACGCTGAGAGTTGATTGCCGATGACCTCCCCTCGCCCTTCTAAATGCGAGGGTGTTTGAAGGCCTTGAACAGCCCCAGCGCCACAAGAGGCAGGTTGGCCCCCAACACGGCACCGAATATGATCCCTCGGAGCGCGGGTATTCCAGGCACGCCAACATACTTGTATATGCTTTCGCCCTGACGCATCCCGATCCAGGCGAACAGCAGAGCGGTGATTATCACCGCCGTCAACTTCAGGATATGTTCGCGGCGCGTCGAGTCCATGTCCAGCCAGGCTAGAAAACTGCCCACGGGCGCTCCGATGCCCAATGAGAGTATCCCCAACGCACCGAAGTTCACATACCCCAGGTCCCAGATGGACAGCACGATGGGTTGAGCAACCAGATACGTCACCATGCCCAGTATCGCCGCCAGGAAGAATCCCAACGCTGTGC
>JASLRP010000486.1 GCA_030743915.1 SAR202 cluster bacterium
ACCTCCAGGATCGTGACCTTGGTTCCAAACTTGGTCAGGAATAGGCCTTCTTCGAAACCGCTGTTGCCTCCGCCGATCACAAGCAGTTCTTTATCCTTGTAGAAGGGGCCATCGCAAGTGGCGCAAAAGTGTATTCCAGCGCCGATAAGGTCTTCCCCGCCGGGCACGTTCAAACGGCGGTAGCGACTGCCAGTGGCGATGAGCACTGAGTCAGCGCAATATTCGTCGCCGCTCTCGGTGTTCACGACCTTGAAATTGCCCATTGTGCCGATGCTTGTGACCGACTGCGCAGGCAGGACTTCAACACCGAAACGCTCTGCATGTTCGCGCATCTGGTCCGCTAATTGAGCGCCTTTGATTCCCTGGGGGAAACCCGTGTAATTGTCGATGCGTTCGGTGACACCGGCCTGCCCTCCCACGCCGCTTCGTTCGATGATCAGGGTCTCGATGCCTTCACGAGCCGCATACATGGCTGCTGTCAGGCCCGCCGGGCCGCCGCCGATCACGATCAGGTTGTAAAATGGACGGGATGCCTGGGGGTTGATCCCCAACTTTTCGGCCAACTCCGCGTTGCTGGGTTCCACGAGAATTGATCCGTCTTCGAACACTATTGTAGGTATGATCTGCTTGCCGTCGTTGACTTCCTGGACATACTGGCGGCCAGCTTCGTCTTTGTCGATGTCCACCCAGTTATAGAGAACGCGTTGTTCTCCGAGGAATTGCTTGGACCTGGTGCAGTCTGGGCACCAGGGCGCTCCGTAAACAGTGATCTTGGGTTCCATCATGCTGACACTTGCTCCGAAATGAATGATTGAAAAATATGCAACTGTTGTTTTGATGCGCGAAATGCGTTACGGACTTGAATGTACCAAGCATGTAACCAAGACTACAAAAACTCAACCACAGATCGGTGTGCGAGCAGGTCGCAGGTCAGGGTAGGGGCGGGACGGTCATGGCCCGATAGTAGGCCAGGGACAGCGCTTGTTGCACGGCCTCTGACTGAAATGGCAGAGCGAGTGGAGTTTCGTCGCCGCCAGAATTTTGGACCAGCGCAGTGAAGCTCTGTGATCTGGGTTCGATGGAGAGAACGATCCCGATCCGTTTCTCCAGTTCCCATTCCAGGGACCACGTGCATTGATACACGAATGTCTCTTCGCCGCCGATGCCTTCAACTATGTCGGCCCCTCTGGTAACGTCGATTTCGCCAACGCCTTCCAGCAACCCATCGTTCATTGCGACCAGCGAGCCGTAGATTTCTTCATCCAGTCTGTCAGCGTCCACCCAGAGCAGGCAAATTGCCTCGGCGTCCTCGGGCATTACGGGGAAATATGCGCTGGCCCGTGAAAGAAAACCTCTCGCCTCGGCGTGGTACTCCACAAGGCTCTTTGCCCGATCAATCCAATCCAGATTCGGTTCATCGCGGTTGGTCATGTCACACAAAATCCTCTAATAATACGGCTCTCACAGGTGAGGCGTCAGATCCCATGAGTTTTAATGGCAGGCAGGCCAGGAAATACTTTCCCGGTGTAACCTGTGACAGGTCAAGGTTCTCTACGAGATGCACTCCGCGTGCGAGCAATGCGCGGTGTGCGGGCAACTTCTCGCTCTCTGGTGGGTCCACTGAGAGTCCATCCCATCCCAAAAGCTTGGCTCCGCTCACAGAAAACCATTCGGCGGCAGTCTCGTCCATCCAGGCATTGGGGCGCTTGTTCTTGATCAGGATTCGACTGAAATTTGACGGAATGTCCATGCGCTTGCAGGCGGACTCGTCGAGGGGTCGAGGGCCATCGAATTCGATTACATAGACCGGTCCGATAAGATCTTCCAGTCGGATATTTTCGATTTCCCCACCATCGACGAAGAGATGAGAGGGCGTGTCGATGTGTGTCCCTGCATGGGCGCTCATTGAAATTCTTGTGAGACGAAATGTGTCGCCCGCGCTGAGAAGTGACATTGTTTCGATTCCGACCGGCGGGTCTCCTGGAAACACAGGGGTGTCCGGAGACAGAGGAAGCGAGATGTCGATGACCTTCAAGATAACCAGCGCAGACAAGAGTCGAAAAGTCCGCCTATAATAACATACCTGTGGTCTCGGATATTTCGGCAAATCTGTCTGAGAATAATCCAAACTGTGGCAGTGATACTTATGAACCAATTCGTGTCAGATCAGAAGAAAGTGGCAATCGAAACTCACGGTTGCAAGCTCAACCAGGCAGATTCCCAGGCTCTGGCCAAAGAGTTTGCTGCCGCTGGATTCCAGGTTGTCAGCCCGAACGAGCGGGTCGATATTTTTGTGCTGAATTCATGCACAGTCACTCATGTCGCCGACCGAAAAGCGAGACATTCCATCCGGTCGGCCCGTCGCAGGAGTCCCGATGCCACAATCGTCGCCACAGGTTGTTACGCGGAGAGAAATCCGACGGAACTTCAAGAAATCAACGAGATCGACCTCGTTATGGGCAACGCCTCCAAGCGGATTATCGTTCAGAATCTGGTCGACTCGTTGGGCCTCCCGATTGTGTCATGCGCCATCGGAGAAGACATCGACGTCCTGCCGTTGAGCTTGAATCGAAACCGCGCGATGGTGAAGATTCAGGAGGGGTGCGATCAGGTCTGCTCTTACTGTATCGTGCCGAAGGTGCGGGGCAGGGAAAAGAGCGTGCCGGTTGACCAAATTGTCAGCCAGGTCGCGGCTTACCAGAAAGCTGGGTATCGGGAAGTCGTGCTGACCGGCACTCAGCTAGGCTCATACGGGTTTGATCTGGACGGTGAGAGCATCTCCAGCTTGATCAGCCACCTGCTGAGCAGAACCGCCATGCCGAGAATCCGCGTTTCTTCATTGCAACCCCAGGACATAAGCGCCGGCCTGATCGAGCTGTGGGACGATCCAAGGATGTGCCCGCATTTCCACGTGCCGCTTCAGAGCGGCAGCGACGATGTTTTGAAACGGATGCGCCGCAGATACACAGGGTCCCGGCACCGCCAGGCTGTGGACGCAATAAGGAACAGGGTCAAGGGGGTTGCCATTACAGCAGACGTCATCGTGGGCTTCCCTGGAGAAACGGACGCCGATT
>JASLRP010000487.1 GCA_030743915.1 SAR202 cluster bacterium
TCCATACACCACTTTCGATCATAACTCGGGCCAGCAGCCCGCCCTCCTCGGTCATTACCAGGAAGAACTCGGGCGTCAGGGCGTGGCCGACGTAGGCGAGGTTTCGGTCTCCTGACAGGCTCAATTCGCCTTCGGAGGGCAGTTTGTAGAACTTGGCGAAATTGCGCTCCAACATCACAACGTCGGAGTCGGCATCGGCGGAGGTCAGGGTGCGTCCGAGATCAGGGAACAGGGTGTTAACGTGGGGGCCGTCTTCAGACACGTCCACGCCCACGATGCGGCCCGGCACGATGATCGTCTCCTCTGGAGTGTCAATCGACACCTGGGTCGAAACGATCAGTCGCTCCTCAGCATCCCGAACGAAGCCGGCCAACGGACTGTTCGTCAGCCTATCGACCAGAGCGCCCTGAGGAACGAAACTTCCGGCGCTGAGTTGAACCCGGAAGTCGTACATGTTGGTGACGCCGAAGCTGGCATCGTTGGACAAATTTCGCCACACCGACGTGCTTGTGAGGCCCGCGTAAGTCCCTGTGCCGATGGCGATTATCAATGCGATTGCGGCGACCTGAATCCAGCGAGCCCGCAGGTCCCGCCACGACCATCTGAGGAGGAGCCAGGAGTTTATCATCGAGGAAACGAGGAGTCAGGAGTCAGGTTTTCAGGGGTTAAAATACGCCATTCTGAACCGAGGTGAAGAATCTGGTCGTTAGAAGGACGGAGCTTGTTCCTTGCTCGGCCAGATGCTTCGCTCCGTTCAGCATGGCGACACATGGCCCCAGAAATCCTGACACCTGACCACCTGATACCTGAAAACCTCACCGTCACCAACTCAACTCCGCAATGTCGGCCTTGCCATCCGGCGGCGGGCCGTCGCTTATGATTCGGCCGCCACTCAATTCAATAACTCTGTCGGCAATGCGAGAGATTTCTCGGTTGTGGGTGACAACCAGCACCGCCTTGCCCTGTTCTGCCTGCGATATCAGAAGCTCCAGTATTCGGGAGCCGGTGGCGAAATCCAGTTCGCCAGTGGGTTCGTCCGCCAGCAGGATGGGGTTGTCAGTAGCCAGCGCTCGGGCGATGGCGACCCTTTGCTGTTCTCCACCTGAAAGCTCGTGGGGGAAGTGCTGCGCCCTCTCTCCTAATCCGACCTGTTCCAGAACCTGCTGGGCAGTCACGCCGTTCTTCTTTCCAGACACATCGGCCCCAAACTGGACGTTTTCAAGAGCGGTGAGACCGGGGAAGATGTTGAAGCTCTGGAACACGAAGCTGACCGAGTTGCGCCGGAAGGCGAATAGCTCCGACCGCGATGCCGTGGTGATGTCCTGCCCTGCCACCATAACGCTGCCCTCAGTGGGCGTGTCCAAGGCGCCGATGGTGTTCAGAAGCGTCGTTTTGCCGCACCCCGAAGGGCCAAGCACCACCACAAACTCGCCCGGCGCCACCGTCAGGTCAACGTCAAGCAGGGCGATGACGGTGGAGGTTCCGATGTCGTATCGCTTGGTGACATTGTGAAGCTCGATAACCGGCGTTTTGCCGTTGCGTTCGGCCACGTCAACTCCCTGGTCTTGCTAATCCGCGCATCAATGTCTCAACGTATTAACTATGGGGGTCAGAGCGCATACAGTCTGGCGCCTTCAATCCAACGCAGGTTCATTATTTCTCTACGAGTCAGTATGCCAGATGCCCGACCTTCAGTGCGTGGTGACGGCGTGAAGATTTCCCTCTCCCTTTGCCAAACGGTATAATCAGTACAAGGATCGGAGAAAAAGGCCAACCATGCTCAGAGGATTGCTGCTACTGCTGACCCGCACCGGCGCGTTTCGTCTGGTGATGAAGCTGTTGCTGGACCGGCGGGTCCCGCTGAGACTCAAGATGCTGTTTCCCGCCGCATTTGCCTATGTTATTCTGCCCATTGATCTTGTGCCAGACTTCTTGTTTCCGTTGGGGCGATTCGACGACCTGATCGCTGTGGTCCTGGCTCTCGTGCTGTTTCTAGGGATGGCTCCCAGGGACGTGGTTATGGAACATCTTGGTCGCGGTCCCGCCGCCGAATCTGACCCCACGCCAGATCGTGGCCAGGTTATCGACGGCGAGTACCGGGTCATCGACGACGAGAAATAGCGTCTCGACAGCCTGTCCTTAATACTCGAATTCAAACATTATAGCTAGGACTAAACACACGTCATGGACATAGCCATCGTAGGTCTTCCCAGAAGCGGCAAGACCACCATTTTCAACGCTGTCACGCGAGGCGCGGCTCAGGTCGCGGCATTCTCATCTCAGACCAAACCCAACATCGGCGTCGCTAAGGTCCCAGATGACCGGCTTCAACCCCTGGTCGAAATCTTCGAACCCGCGAAGATCACCCACGCCGAGGTCACCTATGTGGACATCCCCGCCGCGCCCGAAGGACTGGGCCAGTCGAAGGGCATCTCCGGCGAGTATCTGAACCAGCTTCAACGCTCCGACGCTCTGGTCATCGTCGCCCGCGCATTCGATGACCCATCGGTGCCCGACGAGGGAAACGGTGTTGACGCCGTGCGCGACATCGAGACCATGCTCTACGAGTTGACCTTCGCTGACCTGGGCATTATCGAGCGCAGATTGGAACGGATCAGGGACAATCTCAAGAGCGCCAAAACGACAGAACGAGATCGCCTAACACGCGAGCAGGCCCTGTTCGGGCGACTCAAGGACGGCCTGGAGGAGGGCGTGTCCCTGCGGCGGCAGTCGTTGACCCCTGATGAAGCCCGGCAGGTTGAGGGTTTCCAGTTCCTCACCAACAAGCCGGTCATCGTAGTGGCAAATGTCGGCGAGGATGATATCGACAAAGCCGACGACATTGAGGCGGAGCTGAACTCCAAATTCGGCGGAGACGGAGTCCTTACCGCCGCCCTGTCCGGTAAGCTGGAGATGGAGCTTTCCCAGATGGACCCGGAGGACGAAAAGGAATTCCGCGAGTCGCTGGACGCCGGGGAGTCGGGCCTTGACCGCATGATGAGCCTGTCCTATCAGGCGCTTGACCAGCTCACCTTCTTCACCTGCGGCCCCACAGAGGTGCGAGCCTGGACAGTCACCAAGGGTGTCACCGCGCCCCAGGCGGCGGGGAAAATACACTCGGACATGGAGCGGGGGTTTATCCGAGCCGAGGTCGTAGGATACGATGACATGATCCAGACCGGCAGCATGGCCGAGGCCCGCAAGCAGGGCGTGTTCCGCCAGGAGGGCAAGTCCTACGTCGTAACCGAGGCCGACGTGGTGCTCATCCTGTTCAACGTGTGATGTTCAGCGCCCCGCCCATCGCCCTCTACATCCACATCCCCTTCTGCGAGACCAAGTGTCCTTACTGCGACTTCAACACCTACGCCCGCATCGAGCCTCTGATGCCCGGCTACGTTGCGGCCCTGATTCGAGAGATCGAGCTTTGGGGTGATTTGCTGGAGCATCCGACCGTCCGCACCGTGTTCTTCGGAGGCGGCACGCCGTCGTACCTACCCTCTGAGGACATTTCTCAGATCATGCAGACGGCCAACCGCTCCTTCAAGATTGAAGAGGGCGCCGAGGTCACGCTGGAAGCCAACCCCGGCGACTTCACGCCCGACAAGCTGACGACGTATCTGGAGTCGGGAATCAACCGCCTGAGCATCGGAGTTCAGACCTTCGACGACCACCTGTTGGGCTTGCTGGGCCGTCGGCATTCCGCACAGGGCGCTCTGGACGCCTATCGAATGGCCCAGGATGCGGGGTTCGACAACATCAGCATCGACCTGATGTACGGCCTGCCGGAACAGACGCTGGAGGGCTGGGAATCGACCCTGGAAAAGATGCTGGAGCTTCGCCCTACCCACATCTCCATGTACTGCCTGACTCTGGAGGAGGGCACGCCCTTCGAGGCGTGGGTGCGTCTCGGCAGGATGTCCGACCCTGACCCCGACCTCGCCGCAGACATGTACGAGATGGCCCAGGACGCCATGAGCGACGCCGGGTATCGACACTACGAAATCTCCAACTGGGCTCGGGACGGCCTGGAGAGTCGCCACAACCTGATCTACTGGCGCACCGAGCCATACATCGGAGTTGGCCCCGGCGCGCACTCCTACCTCGGAGACATCCGCTTCGCCAACCTAAACCAACCCCGCGAGTACATTTCGAGACTGATGAATGCCGAGGGCGGCAAACCTGGTCGCGACGATGCTGAAGTCAGCGATCTCAAAAAGACCATCGACAGGGTTCCATCGGTGGACACCACAGAACATATAGACCGAAGCCTCGCGATGGCCGAAACGCTCATGATGGGCCTGCGCCTGGACGATGGCATATCCATCCCCGACTTCCGCGCCCGCTTCAACCAGACCCCCTCCGAAGCCTACGAGTCCACCATAGCCGACCTCACCAACCTCGGCCTCCTCAAAACCTCAGATGACCGCCTTCTCCTGACTCCCAGAGGCCGAATACTGGGCAACGAGGTTTTCAGCCGGTTCTTCGAGTAGGTCGGCATCTCTACATTGGTGGAGGATGCTTTACAATGGATTCATCAGACACCGCGTTTTGTTGAAGGGTTGGTATCAGTCATGGAATCTGTTTACACTGCGGTTATTCAGCACGATGATCCCTGGTGGTTCGGATGGGTAATCGAAATCCCAGGAGTGAATTCCCAAGGCAAGACTCGACAGGAACTGGTTGAGAACTTGAATTCTGCCTTGGAAGAAGCTTTGGAAATGAATCGGGCTGACGCACTCGCAGCGATTTCGGGCGAATATGAAGAAGTGGCCCTCATCGGGGCGTCAGGCCGGGTCACTTGAACTTTCTTCGTTATCACCACCTTCGAGCAGTCGGCGGAATGTTGCCTCGACCTCCTGTGTCGTACTGTCAATGAGGCTCGATAAGTCTTGCAACAGGCTGGAGTCACCCGATTCCTGCCAGACCCTGGCGAGATAAAGTAGGACAGCCCCCAGATGTTGGTTATCTTGAGTCTCCATAAAAATCTCGAGTGCCTTCATGAACAATTCCCTGGCCTGCTCGAACTGGCCCTGTTCCACCGCCATCACACCAAGGTTATAGTAGGTGATAGCCTGAGAGTGTCGGTCGTTGAACTCGATGTCAATCTTTAGAGCGTTCTGGTAGTATTGCTTGGCCTGCTTGAACTGGCGCTGTTCCTGTGCCACATTGCCCAACTGATGGTAGGTGATAGCCTGGGAGCGTCGGTCGTTGAACTCGATTTTTATCTTTAGAGCGTTCTGGTAATACTTCTCAGCCTGCTCAAACTGGCGCCGTGCCCCTGCTACTCTGCCTAGCTCTTGGTAGATGGTAGCCTGAGAGTGTCGGTCGTTGAACTCGATGTATATCTGTTGAGCGTTCTGGTAGTGCTGCTCGGCCTGCTCGAACCGGCGTAGGCTTTGTGCCGTCATGCCTAGTTGATGATACGCGCTAGCCATGATTATGCCTCTGACCTTCTCGTCAACTGACCTGGTGCCTTGAACTATCGAAAGCACGCGATTGTAGCTGGTCTCAGCAGCTTCGAACCTATTGAGGCGATGTTGGCGATTCCCAATCTCTCCAACGATTCCCGCGAACTCTATACCTAATTGTCCTGTCAGTGCCTCGGCCGGATAATCATCCAACCCATTGAGCACTGTCTCCCCGATCTCCAAGGCCTGGGCATAAGCGGCTCTGAAATCCAAGTATGACAGAAGAGGAGCCGCGAGATTGATGATGGTGGTCTTGTCCCCGAGAGCGAGGTTCAAGGCTCTGGCGAGATTGGCATACTGCAGGCCCACCATCTGTTGAGCACTCTGCGTCTGTTCGGGGTCGTTAGACTGAAGTGCCTGTCCCAGTGCACCACCGAGTGCGGCATGGTGCTCCCTGAATGCTTTGTTCACGGCCCTCGAGAAGTCGGCCTCGTCCGGTTGACTGAGCCTGCTCCTGAGGAAGTAGGGGAAGATTGGTTGGGGCCTAAGCCAACGAGATGTCTGGGCATCGGGACTCATCAACCCCCAGTTGACCGCCTCACCCAACACCTCGTCCCACCTGTCGAAGGGAAGCGAAACCAGCAGGGGTTGCTCCTTGAGGCGTTCTGAGTAAGTCGGCAGAAGCGCGGTATCCACTACGGATGTGAAGGGAGCAAGACAGGAGAGCAGCCCCTGAGCCTCTGGGGAGAGGTTGCCATGAGAGTACTCGATGCACCTGAGTATGCTCTGGGTCTTGTCAGACTTCTCCTCAGAGTCAGCGGTGTCGATGCTATCGACATCGCCAACCTCCAATGCCTCCAGCACTTCAGAGGGCGTCTGACGGGCAAGATTGGCCAGGACAACCTCCAGCGCCAGGGGATGTCCATCCAGGAAGCCCAACAGCCTCTCCAGGGCCGGGTCCTCTCGATACCCCTCGGCGCCATGACGCCTGAGGATGAGGTCGGCCAGTGTTGAGGCGGCTTCCGGGTCCAGGCCCGGCAGTTCGTGGGAGTTTTGGCCAAAAGAGTCCTGAGCCAGCCATTCCTCCGGCCCCCTGGAACCCAGCAGGACCAGGGTACGGCCTCCTCTGAGGGCAGCCAGGAAGCCTCGTATGGTGTCCTGTTCCTCTGGCTGCAGAGTATTGGGGATGGATGCGGGAGACCCCCTGACTGACTCCAGATTGTCCAATACCAGCAGGTGCGGATT
>JASLRP010000488.1 GCA_030743915.1 SAR202 cluster bacterium
TTTGGTCTATCTGGGAAATACGGGCTAGAATAGTTAGATTGGCTTTGCCTTTGGACTCCATAATAAAAAACAACTCGACCCAACGGATAGCGAAACTAGCGATCGTTGCCGCGTTTGCCGCTAGCGTCACCGTTGTGGCAATCGCAATCGCCCAAACCAATGTCAACCCACCTTGGGCCGCCTTCACATCCGGCGGAGGCCACGCGACGTCCCAGAACTACGAGGTCACCGGCGTCATCGGACAGCCAATAGTCGGCCATTCGGAGTCTGAGAACTTCCAGGCGGATGCCGGACTGTTGGGAGAGTTCGCATTCTCCATCTTGTGTGTGTACGACACCAACTCCAACGGCGCCATCGAAAAATCCGAGGCTGTCGATTCGGTGACAGACTATCTGCTGGAATTGACCGACATCGTCAAGTCCGAAGCAGTGGATGTCGTCACCGCCTACCTCCTTTCCAAACAATTTATTTGCTGACGGCCCAAACCAAGACTCCCAGGTTTTGTAACCAGACTGCTCCAACCTCGTTGACACCCCTGACCGCCCCAATTATCATGACACTACATGAACGACACAGGGCGGAAGACAACAGGCGTCCCCGAACGACGGGCGGGAAACTGCCTGAACCGCTGTCTCCAGCCGTCCTCCGCTGACACTCTACCCCCTAAGGAATCCGCATGATTAGATACCGATATTCCAGGTGGGACGGAACTCAAAGCCCTTTTGATTTCGACGAAGACGACATCATGGAGGCGCTGTCTGACGACATCATGGCCCACGGTGACGTGAACCGCGCCCTGAGGAACCTGTTCCGTCAGGGCATGAGCGATAATCAGGGCCAGCGTGTTGAAGGAATGCGCCAGCTTCGCGAGAGGCTTCAACAACAACGCCAGCAACAGTTGGAGCGCTACAACCTGGAGTCTCTGATGGACGACCTCCAGGACCGACTTCAGGATGTCATCGACACAGAGCGCAAGGGAATCGAGGACCGACTACGAGACGCCCGTGAACAATTGGAACACGCCGGCGAGGACTCAGATTTTCTCCAGGGACCGATGAAGATTCTGGAGGACCGCGCTCAGCAGGCCAATGAAAAATTGGACAACCTGCCTGAAAGCTCGGCTGGGCAGATTAAAGAATTGAGCGACCACGAGTTCATGGACCCGGAGGCCCAGCAGAAGTTCCAAGAACTTCTGGACTCCCTCAAACAACAGATGATGCAGAATTTCTTCCAGGGCATGAAGGACGCCATTCAAAACATGTCGCCCGAGGAAATGCAGGGCATGCAGGAGATGATCCAGGCCCTGAACCAGATGCTCCAAGACCGGGCCATGGGCGAGGACCCGGACTTCGAGGGATTCATGGAGCAGTATGGCCACTTCTTCGACCCCAACCGGCCATCCAGTCTGGACGAGCTTATAGAAATGCTCCAACAGCAGATGGCGTCCATGCAATCGCTCATGGACTCCATGTCGCCGGACATGCGCAGCGAATTGGAACAGATGATGCAGTCCTCAATGGACACATCCATGATGGAGGACCTGTCCGAACTGGCGTCGATGATGTACGACATGTTCCCCTTCGATGACATGGCAAATGAATACCCTTTCATGGGCGACGAATCGCTGACGCTCGACCAGGCGATGGAGTTGATGGACCAGCTTCAGAGCATGGACCAGTTGGACCAGCAGATTCAATCTGTCATGCGTAATGGAAACATCGAGGACGTCAACCTGGACCAGGTGGAGGAACACCTGGGCGAGGATGCCCGCCGCCAGATGGAACAGATGCAAGACCTGGTCCAACAGCTCGAAGAGGCCGGATACCTGAAACGCAAAGGCGACAATCTTGAGCTTACGGCCCGAGGCATGCGCAAACTGGCCCAACAAGCCCTGCGCGAGCTATTCTCCGAATTGAAGAAGGACCGCGTCGGAAGCCACGAGGTTTTCTACCGGGGAGACGGCGGCGAGCAGACCGGCGAGACCAAAACCTACGAGTTCGGCGACCCGTTCGACGTCAACCTCCATCGCACGCTGTTCAACTCTGTCCTGAGAAACGGCCCCAAGGTCCCGATCGAACTCAACGCGGAGGACATCGAGATCAACCGCACAGAACACCTCAGCCAGACGGCGACGGTGCTGCTGCTAGACCAGAGCCGGTCGATGGGCATGTTCGGCAGCTGGGGATCGGCCAAAAAGGTCGCAATGGCCATGTACTGGCTCATCCACAGCCAGTTCCCTCGCGACTATTTCTACCTCGTAGGGTTCTCAGACTACGGCATGGAGATCGACGAACAGGACCTGCCGGAGTTGACATGGAACGCCTGGGTTTCTGGAACCAACATGCAACACGCAATGGTTTTGGCTCGGAAATTGCTGTCCCAGCAAAAAGTCGCCACAAAACAGATCATAATGATCACAGACGGCGAACCCACCGCCCACCTGGAAGGCGGCCATGTCTATTTTGCCTACCCGCCCAGCTATCGCACCCTTGAGGAGACCCTCAAAGAGGTCAAGCGCTGCACTCAGGAAGGCATCACAATCAACACCTTCATGCTGGAGTCCAACTACTACCTCATGGATTTCGTTGACAAGATGACCCGCATTAACAAGGGCCGCGCCTTCTACACCAACCCCAACGAGTTGGGGCAGTACGTGATGGTTGATTACCTGCGCAACCGACGAAAAAGGATTGCTTGATTCGACAAAATGACAAACCTGGACAATGCGCACAACTGGTGGGGCGGTGAGGGCCGAGGCCACAACCGTCTGACGATTCTGGACCTTATCGCAAACGGCACGTTATCGACCGAACTCGCGGCATTATTGTGGTTGTTTGTTGAGAACAAGACATCAATTCTCACCGCAGCCGGGCCTCAATTGGCAGGCAAGACGACACTGCTGACCGCCTTATTGGACCTCGCTCCTCCAACGTACGACTCTGTTCTGACACAAGGCAAAGCAGAGGATTTCTCATTCCTCGACACCGCCGAACCTGCCACCACATACGTCCTCGTGCCCGAATTGAGCGACCACACACCCGCTTATCTCTGGGGCGACTCAGTTCGCACGCTGTTTGACGCTTTGGAGGGCGGATACTCGATGGCCGGAACCATGCACGCCGACTCGCCTGAGGAGGTTGCTCAACTGCTCAGTCAGCCGCCGGTGACGATACCGGATAACCTGCTTCACCACATTGGTGTGGTTATCAACGTCCGACTGATGTACGGGGAACGAGATATGGCCCGCCGCGTCACCGCCGTAACATTGGTCGAGCCGGGACCGAAGTTCGTGAGCCTGGCGGCATCGGACCCTGACGACGACCACCCTGTATTCCTGGAGTCGGACGAGTCGAGAAAGGCCGTGTCGGGGCGCATCAACACTGGAGAATTAGCGTCTCTATTGGCTCACCGTCAGAAAACGCTGGAAGAGTGGCTGTCCGCAGGCCCTACTGACGCCGCATCGCTGGCAGGCCACGTGGGAAAATTCTACGAATCCAGCCCTTCAAAAACATCTGAGTAAGTAACATCCTCAGGTGGCTCAGGAGCGGCCTGAAATATGTATTCCTGCCGCATGAGAGTCTTGGCAGATTCCACGGGGATCCTGTTGAATAGGTGGTCCGGCCCGAACTGGGTTTTGTGAGAATTCAGAGCCGCCCACTTGGCATCCAAAAAGCCAGAAACGTCGATAACCCCGTGAATCACGTCGTCCGGCCAGCCAAGATCATTTTCCTCGAAGCCGTCCAGCTCGGATGTGTCCTCGCCATTTTCTTCCAGCAAGGCGCGCATCCTGACAAATGTGGACCTGGGAAACACGGCATAGTAGAGACGCTGAGGATTCCACGGTTCCCCTTCATCGACAAACCTGGAGGAGTCACCAGAGGCGTCGTAGGCAGCCACCGTGTGTTTGTGGATCGCAATGTGGTCGGGGTGGCCGTATCCTCCATTCTCGTCAAAGGTCACGATCACGTCCGGCTTGAGGCGGCGGATTATCGCGACCAGTTGACCAACTACCTCATCCGCATCGGCTTGGGCCAATGCCTGAGGATGCTTGTTGTCATCTGTCCCGTCCATGCCCGAGTCTCGGTAATTCAAAATCACAAGCTCGCCGACGCTCAGAGCGTCGGCCGCATTTCTCAGTTCTTGCTCCCTCACCTGGCCCAGATTCTCCGGGTCAGCGAGGTTTGGGTCGGAAATCTCGCCCACTTCTCCGCGAGTGGCGGTGACAAGCGCGGTTGTGTGGCCTCTGGAAGCGTTCAGCGCCAACATCCCTCCCGTTCCGAACGCCTCATCATCGGGATGGGCGAATATGGCCAATAGCGTCTTTGGGGAGGTCGATTGATTCATCAATAGTGTCCTAATTCGAGTTGTCAGCAATCAATGTTCAGCAAACCAACAGCCTGGCGGTCAGGTTTCATGCTATCGTCGTGCCAGACCCGGCCTGAGCGAATCGGACTCTGTCCACGGAATCGCTGGAGACATTATCGCCCCTCAGTCGAACGTCGCGCCATAGCAAAATTGCCCTCGCCACACATGGTTTGAAAGGCAACAATTGTTGATGCAATATCGCTATGCTATCATCAACGCATGAACTCGATGACCAGAGAGGACAAGCTGGCCGCCTGGCAGGCTTTTCTTCAAGCCCACACCAAATTGATTCGCGTCTTGGAGCGCGAAATGCTTGAGGAGCAGGAGCTTCCGCTGACCTGGTACGACATACTCGCCCATCTGGACGGCGCGCCAGAAGGCAGGCTGCGGATGCAAGAGTTGGCGGAATCGGTGGTGCTGAGCCGCAGTGGGCTGACCCGGCTGGTGGACCGGATGGCGAAGTCGGGTCTGGTTTCCAGGGCGCCTTGTCCCCATGATCGGCGAGGGACATATGCGG
>JASLRP010000489.1 GCA_030743915.1 SAR202 cluster bacterium
AGAGCCTGCGTCGGTCCTATTCGGCGGGATGCGCTGTTTTCAAAACTTTTGTAAATCTGTTGCCCTCTTGATAGAGAAGACTTGGTATCGAAATCTCGAATCTTCGGATCATGCCGATAGTCCGCCCCTCCAGGCGGCTACCTGGGGTTGGCGACAGCCATTGATATCAAAGTCGGGACATCAAGGATCAACATCACTCGTCCGTCCCCCAATATGCTGGCTCCTGCAACGCCTTTGGCCTCGCCGGTGTACTTGCCAATCGACTTGACGACGATCTCTTGAAGCTCTGTCAGCGAGTCTACGCCCAGCCCAATCATTCGTTCTCCCAGCCGCACCACTACAACGAAGGCGCTCGACCCGATCTCCGAGGACGCCGATTTCATCCCCAACGTAGGGCCAAGTCTCAACAGTGGAACAACCTGGCCTCGCAGGCGGAACACTTCGGCATCGCCTTCAATCGTGCCGATATCGTCCTCGGACAGGCTAACCGCCTCCAACACATGCACCACAGGAACGGCATACAGGCCTTCGCCCACAGTAATTAACAACGCCTGGACCGTGGCCAGCGTCAGCGGCAGCCTCAACGTGAACTTCGTGCCTTCACCAAGCTTGGTGTCCAGCTTGACAAAACCGTTGATCGCCTCAATATTCGCCCGAACAATGTCCATCCCAACGCCCCGGCCAGAAACCTCAGTGGTCTTCTTGGCAGTGGACATGCCCGGCAGGAATATAAGGTCCAACATTTCAGATTCGGTGAGTCGCTCAGCAGCTTCTGTTGGAATCAACCCCTTGTTGACCGCCGTGTCCTTGATCTTGTTGCAATCGATCCCTTTGCCATCGTCCTCAACCGAGATGACGATATAGCCCTCGGCATGGGCAGCCGACAATTTAAGGGTGCCTGTCTCGGATTTGCCAGCCGCCAGGCGCTCTTCAGGCGTTTCGATGCCGTGGTCAACGGAGTTCCTCAATAGGTGGACCAGCGGGTCTCGAATCCTTTCAATGACGGTTCGATCAATCTCTGTGTCTTGTCCGGTAACCACCAGGTCAACGTTCTTTTTTACAGAGACTGCCAGGTCTCTCACCATGCGAGGCAAGCCCCCGAAGACAGTTCCCACCGGAAGCATGCGCACCGTCAGGGTGCCTTCTTGCAGTTCATCCACGACCTTGGTGATATGGCTGCTGGTCTTGCTTAAAGCCTGCACCATATCGTCTTCGTGATAACGCGAGTCCAGCGTTTTGGTGATCTGGGTCATGCGAGTTCGATCAATCACCAGCTCGCCAATCAAATTCATCAAGTGGTCCAGCCGTTCCACATCGATTCGAAGGGTCTGCGACCTGTCGTTGGCGCGAGCCTGCCCATTGGACCCATTGGCTTGAGCCGCGACATCCTCTTCTTTTACTTCGTAAGGCCCGATTTCCAGAGCAGTCACATCTTCAACAATCTCAATGGCAGTCCGAAGCTCATCCTCGCTAATCGGTGATGAGATTACAGCGGAAAAGCTTGATTCGACCTTCTCCTGCTCTATATCGTCCGCCGTGGGTCGAGACACGATCACGCGACCGACATCTTCAAGAGCGGTCATCAGCTGGAAACATCGGACTGCCGCCCAGACCGTTCCGTCTTCCAGAGTGACATCCACGCCATAAGTCTGATTGCCTTCGGCGGCAAGCCTGTTCACAACGGTGGCGTCCTCTGGCCTCAAAACCAGATCAGCCGAGCGGAGTATGGGCGCCCCGGTCTTATCCAGCCCCGAGGCAACGCTGCCATCAGATGCCTCATCCAGCTTTGTCAAAACTGATGCGATGTCCACATCCGGCGTCTCAGAATTGGCAAGCCCGTTGTTCAACTCCACCAGAACATCCAGACTCGCCAATAGCGCATCGACCACATCAGTGTTCACGGCCAGAGTCCCTTTGCGAAGAGAGTCCAGCATGTTTTCCATGGCGTGCGCAACGCGGGTCATCTCGTCGTAACCCAGCATCCCGGAGGAGCCTTTCAGAGTATGAGCGGCTCGAAAAATCTCCTGAAGCAGCGGCGCGGCGTCCTGCTCTTTTTCCAACCGAACGATGTCCTCGTCCAGCAGCCGGAGTTGTTCTTCGGATTCCTGAAGGAATACGTCTATGTCTTCTGCGGTAATGTCAGTGCTAAGATTCATATACTCGCTCAGTCAGCGGCTATGGCTGCCGCTTCGGTTAGTGCGTTTTTTTCGCTCTCGGTCAGCACCTTTTCAAGGTCCAGCAGGATGACCAATCGGCCCTCCAGCTTTACGATTCCCAGCAGATATACCGAGTCTGCTGTCGTTATGACGGCGGAAGGTGGTTCCACCGAATCAGCGGCAATCCTAAGGACTTCCGTAACCGCGTCCACTACAACGCCGATATCCTGACCGCCAATATCCACCACCACAATACGGTTATCCCGATTAGCCTCGGACACCGACAGCGCGAACCTCTTTCTCAAATCCACCACCGGTATCACGTTGCCCCGGAGATTGATAATTCCTTCCACGAACGCAGGTGCGCCAGGCACTTTGGTGATGTCTTGCATGCGGATGATCTCCCGGACAGCGCCTATGTCAACGCCATAGGCCTCTGCCGCCAGATCAAACACGACCAGTTGCTCTTCACCTTGAGCAGTGTCAATCGCAGTTGTCATTTCAGCGCCACCTCCTTTGCGGACCGCTTCTGCAGTCCCTCAGAATTCGTTTCCGAACCAATAATCTGTCTCAGTCCCTCAACCTGGGCCTCTCAACCAGGCTGATTGCCTGACCACCGGAGGTTTCCATTCGAAAGAACCGTCATATGTCAGTTGGACACATAGCGCAGAATCGCCACGCTTCCAGCCGCCGAGACAGTGACGTCATGTCGCCAAAACCGTGGCGCACATTTGCCAGCCCCCCTCCGTGCCAGCATCTACTAGAGGCTTCAAAACCCTCATCTCCAGGCACGATTCCGTCCCACAATGAACTCCAGAATCGGCTCCGCTCAAAAAACGCAGGGCGAAAATACGTGATCGACCAGCCCCGTCCAGCCAAACGTAACAATGGACTGAACTCCTCCCGACATCCCGCCGCCAAAGGTCCCGATTGCCAGCCAAAAAGCGGCGCGTTCGAAAGCTGATGGACACAGTCGTGAGGTTCGGGAAAAATTAACGGCAAAAGAATGATTCATCCTGCAGGGTTATTGTTTACTTAGAAGCAATAGGAACTTAAGCCCTTTGTTCAGTCTGGACCCTTCAGCGTCCAGCACATCAATCGTGACGCAATCGATTTCCCGGTCAAGGAGAGAGCACTGATGAGTCTGGCTGAGGCTCAGATAACCATCCCGCAACAACACGTCGGGAACAAAAAAATCCTGGTGGTGGACGATGAGGACGCGATCCGCGCCCTGTTGATCGACATTCTCAAGGACGGCGAATACGACATATTTGCCGCCAACAACGGCGCCGACGCTATCCAACAACTGGAAGTGATCGCCTTCGATCTGGTAATCACCGACATGGTGATGCCCAAAGCCAACGGCCTCGATGTCCTGCTGGCTTCCCGAAAACTGGACCCTGACAGGCCCGTGATAATCGTCACTGGCTTTCCGTCGGTGGCAACGGCGGTCAAACTCGTCAGCCTCGGGGCGTCGGACTACATCACCAAGCCCTTCAATATTGATCTCATAAAGATCACCGTCGCCAAAGTTTTGGCGCAAAGAGAATTCTTCGCAGAGTCCAAAACGCAGATCGATAACATCAACCAATCGGTCCCTGACAGTGTGATTGAGCCCTACAACTTCATGCTCTTCAACCAGATGATCGAGCGCGAAATCGCCAGGTCTCGGTTTCGCAAGCGCTCATGCAGCCTGATGATAGCCGAGATAGACGGATTCGAAGAAGCTGTGCTGGGCAATGCGACAAAGAACTGGGAAGTCCATCTCACCACCATGTTTGACATGATCAAACGCTACACCAGGCCAGGCGATGTTGTGGGTCGGACTGACCCCGATCAGCTCTCAGTTATTCTGCCCGAAACGGACGTAAAAGAAGCTTACGAGCTGTGCCAGAAAATCTATTCGAACGAGACTCTGGATGATGGTTTCATCGTCAGAGCCGTCACATATCCGAACGACGGCGAGAACGTTCAAACCCTCATACACTCAGCCAAAGTAGCCGTCCAGGCCGCGCGTTCGACGCCACGCTAGCGGCACATCAGCCAACATCTTGCGCAGACCCGTACTGATGCGCAACGAATTCCGTCCGATAACATCATATCTGGTATTCGACAGCGGTTTTTGATGATCGACGCGATTGTATTGTTGGAAGGCAAACTTGACCCTCGCACACGAACAATGTGTCGCATGCAGACCAGGCTCTCCTGAAATCACGGACCTGGAGATGTCGGCCCTCATGCCCCTGATCCCAGACTGGCGTCTTGTCTTCGATTCAGGCCAGCGTCGCCTGGAACGCAAGTTCATCTTCCGAGATTACCAGAAACCAATGGAGTTGGCGAATCTGATCGCCGAAGTTTCCGAGCAACAGGGCCACCATCCCCGCATCACCATCGAATGGGGCATGCTGACCGTCTCCTGGTCAACCTATGCTATCGGTGGACTTCATCGAAACGACTTCATCATGGCATCAAAATCAAACGACCTCTTCAATGAGTTCAGCTGAAGACTCCGCGTCGAAATGCCGCCGACCCGTGTCCATCTTCACACCAGATCCACACATTCAAAACCGAAACACTTCTTGCGACTGGCCGACTTGTTGAGCTAAGATTTCCACGGAAAACTCAGACAACAACCCATCCATTCCACATCCGCATTCATTCTCGCGTCCCACCAAACAGGAAACTTCGAGTGTACGACGTAATCATAGTCGGCGCTGGTCCTGCCGGAAACGTGGCCGCCCTAAGGCTGTCGTCGAAGGGCTACCGCGTCGCCGTTCTGGACTGGCGATACGACATCGGGGACAAACTCTGCACAGGCATCGTTGGCACAGAGTGCAGCGAAGCATTCCCAATTCCCAGCGAATTGATATACCGCCAGGCGAATTCAGCCACGTTTATCTCACCAAACGGGAGAGAGTACGACGTCGGCTCCAACGGGGACCAGGCGCTGGTCGTGGACAGGGTGGCCTACATCAACGACATCGCAGAGACGGCCATGAGCGCAGGGGCCACCTACCATCTGGGCCACCGAGTATCCGGAGTCGAAGTGGACGACGCCGGCGTCCGAGTCCAGGTGCGGACCTCTAACAACTCGACTAGCTTTTCCGCCAAAATGCTGGTCCTCTCCAGCGGCTTCGGCACTCCTCTGCTCCGCATGGCTGGACTCAAGGATGGCAAGGACTCGGATTTCATGATGGGCGCCCAGACAGAAGTGGAGATCGACAACGTCTCCGACACGGAGGTGTATGTGGGCGACCAGATTGCGCCGGAGGCGTTCGGGTGGGTCGTTCCTCTGGACGAATCTCGCGCTCACGTCGGCCTTATGTCGCGCCAACCATTGAACGGCCACCTCGAAAAATTCCGTGTCCAACTCAAATCCCGTGGCAAAATCCGCGACGAGATATCGGCCCCCAGGCGATGGGGCATCCCGCTGAAACCTGTCCCACGAACCTATGCCGATCGGACCCTGGTGGCCGGCGACGCCGCCGGATTCGCCAAACCAACCACTGGAGGCGGCATCTACTATGCCATGCTGTCCGGTCAAATGGCCGCAGCCACCGCCATGAAGGCATTGGAGACTGGCGATTTTTCCGCAGGCAAACTCAGGTCCTACGAAGACGATTGGAAAGAGGTGTTCGGACACGAACTGAGAGTCGGATACTACGCCCGACTGCTCTTCGAGTCCATGAACGACAGCCAACTTGATCGAATGATGGAAATGTTTCTATCGCCGGAAGTGCAGCAGGACACAGTGTTGTCCTCAGACTTCTCCTTCGACTGGCACAGCAAGACGATACTGAAAACCGTGCGCCATCAAGACCTCAGACCACTCATCACATCCTTCGGCTCCGTCGTGACGCCGTTCTTAACGCGGCTCATCCGGTCATCCCTATTCTGAGTTTCCCAGAGAGGCCGGTCAGCCCAGAACGTGCCTAATCACCGCCATGCGGACGAACAACGCATTCTCCGCCTGCCTGTAGAACGCCAACCTCGGGTCCTGCGTCTCTATCGAAAAATCGCCGCTGCGCTGCATGGGGTCCATGACGATGCAATCGTCTTTGAGACGAGACATGAAATCGGCGTCAATCTTCAGGTGGCCTGAATTTCGCGACCTCAACAACTGCGCATGCGCCACCGTCCTCGGCCCGTTGAGGTAAATAACGTCCGCTTCGGGCAGCGAATCGATGTCACGATGCTCCTGCACCGTGACGCCGTTACCCTCCAGATGGCCAACCACCTCTTCGGGCACCTGACCGCTGAACGGCACCAGCATCAACGTCACATCGTCAAACATCGCCAGTCCCTTCAACAACGCGCTGACATTGCGATGCTCCAGCCGCCCAACAACTGCGATCGTCTTCCCGTCCACGCTTCCTAACTCGTGGTGAATCGTATAGAGATCGGCCAAAGCCTGCGTCGGATGATCGTCCGGGCTTCCGCCATTAACCACCGGCATCGCGTCCGTCGCCTCGGCCCTCTCGACCACGCCAGAATCCCCGGACCTTAGGACCACCATGTTGATGTGCAGACTCGCCAGGATATTTATGATGTTGTCGATGTAATTCGGCGTATGCACTGGGAAGAACTGCGAGGCATCCTCCGTGTGGTACGCCTGACCGTCCATCAGGCCGGCCGCCTGTTCAAAGGAGGTTCTGGTCAGAAAACTCGGTTCATAAAACAGGCAATAAAGCGACCGTCCCCGCATGGCAGGCTCGAATTCAGACTGGCCGCGAATCTCATCGCAGCGAGCGAACAACTCACCTTCAACCCAGGCGCGTTCCAGATTCGCAGTGTCAATCAAATGCCGATGTTTTGCCATTCAGTTCTCCAACAGCAGCCGACGGGTCATGATTCGCCAGATTCGACTGCCAATCATCATTCAGAATTTCCCGAGATTAATCCTCGACATCATACGCGAGGAGAACGTCTCAGGCATAGGCAAATCGGCCCGTTATCAGGCCAACAGATCGAGGAATTTGCTCCAGAGTGGGAGCGCCAATCGGTCACAGGGGTTAAATCAAGCGACGCAACGCACAGGCCGGCCGCCATTGAACTCGATCATGTCGGCGATCATGGAGCGAGCGTCCAGGGCGACGCCTAGTGGCTCCCCTTGGATTTCAGAGTACGCCCGATGGATATTGCCTGCCAGCCGTTCAGTGTCATGCCACTCGGAGTATTTGCCCAGGTCAATCTGGCGAGCCAACTCCAGCGGCGCAAGGCCGGCATCGAATCCCTTCCTGGCAGACTCCTGAAGGAACCTCAGGTAGGAAACCATCTCATCGATAATCTCAGGACCGCAAATCTCACCGTGACCCGGCACAATCGTCTCGGCTCCCAGAGCGCGGATACTCTCCAGCGCGTTCAGAGAACCCTGGACAGAGCCTGCGATCACAAATGGCGTGCCGCCATTGAAAAGCAGGTCTCCGGCGAACAGGAGCTTCCGATCAGGGACCCAGTAAATCACGTCGTTGCTTGTGTGAGCCGGGCCAACGAAAGTCGCCTCGATCTTGAGATCGTCAACGTACAGATTGACCCGTTCTTCAAACGTGACGAAAGGTGGAGCCATCTCCAACTCGCCCCATTCCACGTTGGGAAACAATCCGGGGCCGCTTCCTCCTCCGGGTGGGAGTCCAGCCTCCAGCATCGCCTGACGAGTCAACTCGTGCCCCACGATGGTCGCGCCTGGGAACAGGTAATTGCCGTGGGTATGATCTCCGTGGCTATGGGTGTTGACCAACGTCCGCAACGGCAAATCAGTTACAGCCCGGATCGCCTCTCGGAAATTCCGAGCGCGGACCTCGGTGAAACAAGTGTCAATCACAGTCACCGCGTCACGCCCAACAATAAACGCCGAGTTATTCAGCCCCCAACTACCATCCAACTGGATGTACGCGTGAATGCCGGGGCTGACCTCCTCCAGTGTCGGAGGAGGGATCTGGTCATGGTCATCATGGATCGGCGCGGTCATACTATCTCCGAAAGGCTCAGTTGCCTAATCTTCCTCCAGCGTGCTGGTGTCACCCTCTGGCAGGCCAAGCTCGCGAGCCTTCAGCAGACGCCGCATTATCTTGCCGCTTCGAGTTTTCGGCAGGCCGGGTATGAAATCAATCTCCCTGGGCGCGACTCCCGTGGACAGTTTCTCTCTCGCAAACCGCATAATCTCGTTGCGAAGCTGAGTGGACTCCTCGTAGCCATCCTTTAACGAAACAAACGCTTTCACGATCTCCATAGCAATCGGGTCAGGTTTGCCGATTACGCCAGCCTCCGCCACAGCCGGATGCTCGATAAGCGCGCTCTCGACCTCAAACGGCCCAACCAGATGGCCGGCGGTGTTTATCACATCGTCGGCCCGTCCCACGAACCAAAAGTAACCATCCTCATCCACACGAGCGTTGTCGCCGGTCATGTACCAGCCGTGCATGAATTTGGAGTTATACATCGCCTGATTGTTCCAGTAGGCATGGAACATGGAGGGAAAATCGGGGCGGACCACCAGGTAGCCGTCCTCGCCTGTTGGGACAGGCTCAAAGTTTTCATCCACGATGCCAAGCTCGACGCCGGGGATGGGCTTGCCCATTGAGCCGGGCTTGATGGGCATGGAGGCGTAGTTGGCGCACATTATGGCGCCAGTCTCCGTCTGCCACCAGTTGTCGTGGAAGGGCATGCCGATAGCGCCCTCTCCCCAGACCACCGCCTCAGGATTCAGAGGTTCGCCGACACTGGCCGAGAATCGGAGAGTGGAGAGATCATACCGCTTCGGAACGTCGTCTCCAGCCTTCATCAACATGCGAATGGCGGTAGGCGCGGTGTACCAGACCGTTACCTTGTGCTTTTGAATCTGCTCGTACCAGGCGCTGGCCCGGAAACCGCCCTCGTAGATCAGTTGAGTCACCCCGTTGGTCCACGGAGCCATCATTCCATAAGACGTGCCGGTCACCCATCCTGGGTCTGCCGTGCACCAGTAGATGTCATCGTCGTGCAGGTCCAGCGCCCACTTGCCCGTTGCGTACTGCTGAACAGCGGCCTGATGCCGATGGACGGCTCCCTTCGGCTTCCCGGTCGTCCCAGA
>JASLRP010000490.1 GCA_030743915.1 SAR202 cluster bacterium
TGTCGCCGCAAGGCTGCGCAGCGCAACCTTCGACGCTTACGAGCGGATCATCGACCTGTGTATCGATGAGCGGGTTGACGCGCTGTTGGTCGCCGGCGACGTGTTCGACGGGGCGGACCGCAGTCTCCAGGCCCAACTCAGGTTCGTCGCCGGGGTGAGGCGCCTGGACGGGGCGGGGATCCGTTCATTCATCTGCCACGGCAATCACGACCCTCTGGACGGCTGGGAGGCTAACCTGCCGTTCCCCGAAAGAGCAGTCCGGTTCGGCCCTGAAGTTGAGAGAACTCCCGTGTTCCCCGATGATCCGAACCGAGCGGTGATATCCGGCATAAGCTACCCTGAGCGCGAGGTGCGCCACAACCTGATCCCCAATTTCAGGCCCGCCGGAAACGAGCGAGCGTCAATCGGCCTTGTCCATGCCAACGTCGGTTCCGACACCGGCCATGACCCCTATGCCCCCTGCACTCTGGAAGACTTGCAAAGCACAGGTTTCGACTACTGGGCATTGGGTCACGTTCACACCCGTCAGGTAATGCGAGACCAACGCCCCACCGTCGTGTATCCAGGCAACCCCCAGGGCCGCCACCCCAACGAGACCGGAGCGCGGGGCGTCTATCTGGTGGACATTTCGGACTCAGGAGATGTCAGCTTGGACTTTCGCGCCGTCGATACTGTCCGTTGGGAATCTCTAGAGGTTCGCATCGCAGACCTTGAGAACGAACAAGAGTTGGTGGAGGCGGTTGATCAGGCAATCGAACAGGCCCGCGATGGCGCCGATGGTCGAGACCTGGTAGTCAGGCTGGCCCTGACCGGCAGAGGCCCAGTTCATGCCTCGCTGATTCGCCAGGGGTTCGTCGATGACATCAAGACTCAGTTGAACGACACCTGGGCAGGCCGCCGCCCCTTCACCTACTGCGAGAGAATCACCGACGCCACTTCACCCCACGTTGATCGCGACGAGAGGTCGCAGGCAGATGACTTCGTCGGCGATTTACTGAGATTAGTCGATTCTTTCGAGAAGGAACCGCAACTGATGGAAGGCCTGTTCTCCGAACTGGAACCACTGTACGGCAACTCCAGAGCATCGCGTTATCTGGGTGATCTGAAACCCATGCCCGATGAGCTTGCGGCAATCCTGAAATCCGCCGAGGACATCTGCATGGACATGCTGTTGGAGGGCGAGTAGCGTGAGAATCGACCGCCTGTACCTGGACGGGTTCGGCCACTTCAACCAGCGGGATATCGCGACCAACGGCTCTCTAACGGTATTCTCCGGGGAAAACGAAGCGGGTAAAAGCACGCTGCTGTCCTTCGTGCGGACGGTTCTTTTCGGGTTTCCTATCAGGGGAGCGGGCAATTACTATCCCCCGCTATCAGGAGGCAACCACGGCGGGCGAATCACCATTGCAACCGATGACGGGAAGCAACACATCATCGAACGATTCCGAGGACCGCGAGGCGGTCAGGTCGCCATCACCGGCCCCAACGGCTCTCAGCTTGACGGTAGCGCTTTGCCATCGCTGGTCGGACACTCATCGGTGGACATCTTCAGGTCGGTGTTCGCCTTCGGCCTGGACGAGCTTCAGGACATCAGGACCCTGGCCGGTGATGAGGTCAGTGGCCGCATTTACAGCGCTGGGATGGGAGCAGCCAATCTGCCCGCCGTGCAAAGCGCAATCGACCGGGCCAAATCATCCATCTTCGCCCCACGAGGCAGCGCCAATCAGGTCGCCGCCACCCTTAGAGAGATCGGAGAGATAGAGTCTCAGCTTGATAATCTGGCAACCCAGGCGTCAGAGTACGGGCAACTGGCGTCCCGTGTGGAGGAGATTGAGCGAGAACTGGAATCGATTGCCACTCGGAGGTCTGAACATAACTCCAGATTGATCGAACTCGAAAATCTCACCAGAGCGTGGGAAGAATGGAGTCCCATCCTCTCGCGGGAGACGTTGCTGGATGACCTCCCGGCCTTCAATGGCTTCCCCGAAAGCGCTGTTGAAAGACTCGAATCTCTGGATCGGCAGATCGGCAATGCAAAACCCGAATTTCAGGAGGCCGAGGACGCCTTGGGCCGCGCTCAGGAAGCCGCCGAAGCCGAAGTAACCGACGAGTCCATGCTTGAGGATGCCGGAGCGATAGATTCCATCCTGCGAGGCCGGGAAAGTTTCGACGCATCGGTGCATGACATTCCTGAACGACGGGCTGATCTCATCCGTTTAGAGGGTTCGCTGACCGCCACATTGCGCGACCTTGGAGACGAGTGGACGGAGGCTCGAATCAAGGCGTTCAATATGCCTTTGGCTATAAGAGGCGAGATAGACGAGTGGAGCGGTCGACTCTCAGAATCCGAGCAGAGCGTTCGGGATGGCGCCATCGAGCTTGAGCGACGCCAACAGATGGAGATAGACGCCAAAGAGTCCCAACAAGCAGCCCAGACGAACCTGGATAACACGGACGAGCTTGAACTGACCTCCGAACAGCTTACTGTACATCAGCGAGCGCTGAGAACATCCCGAAGTCGGCTGGACGACTTCCTGCGCGCTCAACGCCGAAGCCTGGACCTGGAGAATCAGTTGAGTTCAGCGGGAGGGACGCTGCCTGACACTCAATCCAGTGTGACTCGTATTCCCATACTTCCAATACTGTTGGGAATCGGAGGCGTGGCCGCCATCGCTGTGGGACTGGCCCTGAATGGTCAAGAGGTTGCGCTGGTCGCTGGAATTGGAATGTTATTGGCGGCGGGTGTGACCGTCTTCCAAACTCGCGGCGCAACATCCGATGGCGCGGGCGCCAACGTATCGGGTCTCCAGAATCAAACGCGTGAAGCGACAACAGCAGAGTCCGAGGCTGAGAAAGCCCTGCAAGAGGCAGCCCGGATTCTCGGAATTGCCGGTCCAACAATTGACGCAGACGCCCTGGACGATGTGGAAGCTAATCTCGAAAGTGTCCGAGAAGCCATACGCATCCGGGACGAGGCAGCCCACGCTCTGTCAAAGGCCGAAAACCTGGCAGAAATACAGACCCAGCGCGTCTTAGATGCTCAGAAATCGCTGAAGAAAACTGAATCCGAACGGGCGTCAATTCAGTCCAGGTGGGAAGACTGGCTCTCCGGGAACGAGTTTGCGATCACTCTGACCCCAACAACAGTGATGGAACTGCGAAGCGCAGTTGAGACAGCCCGCGTTCAACTCAGCGAAGTGGCCGCCATGCGAGACCGAATCAATGCGATAGAACTTGACATCCAACAACAGCGCGAAAAAGTGGAACCTGTGGCCTCCAGGCACGGCAATGCCCTGGAAGGCGATAACCCCCGACAGATCGCCACCGTCGCAGAAGACCTGATTTCCAGGCTTTCAGCGGCCATCGAAGCCAATACCGCCAGGGAGAATGCGAAGGCAACCGCAGATGAGGCTTTGCGGACTAACAACCGCGCGAAGAGCCGGCTAAAGGCGCTGGAAGAGGAGAAACAGAAGCTGATTGAGCTTGGCGGCGCCCAGGACTCCGAAGACCTGCGACGCAAGGCGGTCCAGCACGCAGAAAAGCGAGACCTGGAGCGCCAGAACTCCGAGGGCCGAGAGCGATTGCTGCGTCTGTTCCCTGGAAAAGCGCTGGCCGACGTGACCGACTCCATTGAACAAACTTCCCCTGATATCCTGCATCAAAATCAATTCTCGATCAGAGCCGCCATCGGCGAAAATGACGACCAGCGTGACGAACTGACCGAGGAGCGAGGAGAGGTCCGAACTCAACTGTCCCAGCTTGCCAGCGCGGAGGAAGCGTCCGAGCTTCGGGCGCAGAGAGAGGCGCTTCAAGAACGCCTCCAGCAGCACGCCCTCGAATGGTCAAAGTACACCCTGGCCTCGGCCATCCTCCAACGCACCAGACAGAAATATGAGCAGGAACGGCAACCGGGCGTCATCAGCCACGCCGAAAGATTCTTCACGACCATAACCGGAGGCCGATACCGACGCGTGTTCGTCCCAATGGACAGTCCTTCGGAGGTCGCTGTCTAAGCCGAGAACGGGGCCATACGCAATCCCAGCCAACTCAGCCGTGGCACGCAGGAACAGCTATACCTGGCTCTCAGGTTCGGGCTGATTCGCGAGTTTGGGGAGCAGTCGGAGCGCCTTCCCGTCGTCGTGGACGAGGTGCTGGTGAACTTCGATCCCCTGCGTCAGCGAAGGGCGGCTGAAGCCTTTGTGTCGCTGTCCGAGACCAACCAGGTGCTGGTCTTCACCTGTCATCCTCAGATGGTGAGGCTGTTCACCGATATCGCGCCGGACGCTCAGGTCATCAATCTCTCTGAAAACACTGCCTGAATCGAGGCAATCTGGTATCCTGATGGCGTAGCTAAAAGCTGATTATTCCCAGAGAGGTGTTTCGTCATGGCGACGGTGTACATCCCTTCGTTGATGCAAAAGTTAACCGACGGCAAGTCCAAGGTCGAGATTGAAGGCGCCACCGTTCGCCAGTTAATCGTTCAACTCGAAAGCCAGTACCCGGGCATCAGGGAGCGGCTGGTTGAAGACAACCGCATCAAAGGGAACATCTCGGTCGCCGTGGATGGAGAGATAACGCCGCTTGGCATGCTGGAAAGAGTCGGCGAGAACAGCGAAGTCCACTTCCTGCCCGCAATCGCAGGCGGCGCGTAACCCCCAAGCAAAAAGCAACGCAGCCATGCTGAGCCAGAGCGAAGCATCTGGTCGTTTATGGGACAACCGTTAGCATACTCACAATCAGATTCTTCACGTCCGTTCAGAATGGCGAACGTGGCCACACAACCCTGACACAGGGAAATCCTGCCACATCCAATCACTAGATGATTTGCGTCGCCTGTCGTGATAGGATTCCTTTGTCGCCGTGCGCGGCGCCCTGAATTGAAATTCAAGAGCCAAAGGAGCAAACCAGATGTCAGATACCCAGATTCGAGGCGTGGTCGTTCCCATCCTCACACCGTTCAACCCCGACGAGACCGTTGACGTTGAGTCTCTCAAGAGGCTGGTGGACTACCTGATCGACAACGGAGTCCACGGCATATGGGTCTCCGGCACCACCGGCGAGTTTGGCAATATGTCTGACTCCGAGCGCATCAAGAGCATCGACACCGTGGTTGAGCATGTGGCTGGTCGAGTGCCCGTGATCGGTAATATATCCGGCGCAAGCACTCAACTCACTGTCTCGCTGGCCCAACAGGTGAGCGAAAGCGGCCTTGACGGCCTTGCCGCCACGCCTCCCTACTACTACCCCAACGCTCAGGACGAACTGCTGGACCACTATCGCCATATCCAGGACCGCGTCAACCTGCCTTTGTGGGTGTATAACATCCCCCAGACGGTCAAGACGGCCGTGGAGCCAGGCACTATCGCGACACTGGCCGCCGAGGGCGCGGTTGTGGGCGTGAAGGATAGCTCCGGCGCCGGCGAGCTTCTTGCTCAACTGAACGTGCTATGCGAGCAGGGCGAGATTTCACTTATGCGGTTCCTGGGCACAGCCTTCCGCGTGACATCTGCCTCAGCCGTGGGCGCCCACGGCGTGATTCCAGGAATCGCCAACCTGATTCCGGCCATAATCTCACGAGGCTGGGAGGCCGGGGAAGCAGGCGACGCTGAGACCGTTCGAGAGTCTAACGCTGGAATCATGGTCGCTGGCAAAGCCTCGCAAGTCACCAAGGGTGGCAGCCCTAACGCAGCCGCTTTCGGAGCCATGAAGGCGTCTCTCAAGATCATGGGAGTGCTGGAGCATGACACGCTCTCCAAGCCCTTCCGTCCTCTTGCCGATGAAGAAAAAGAGCAGTTGCCCCCCATCCTCAAGGAGCTTGGCCTGCTGAGTTGAGCGACCAGGATTTGCAGTTAGAGCCGGACGGCCCTCAACCAGAGAGCAGATTTGTCACCGTGCGGGGCGTCCGGCTCAGATACGTGGATTGGGGCGATAACGGCCCGCTCATGCTGATGCTCCACGGCGACATGCGCACGGCCCGGAGTTGGGACGCCGTGGCCCGCGATCTACGCGACCGGTTCCACATCATTTCGCTGGACTCTAAGGGACACGGAGACAGCGAGTGGCCGACGTCAGGCTACAAATTTGCCGAGCGCACAAAAGACCTGGAGGCGTTCTGCGACGCTCTGGAACTCAGGGGCGTCTTGGGCGTCGGACACTCAACGGGCGGCGTGGTAATGAGCCTTCTAGCCGACGACAGGCGGGAGATCTTCCAGCGTCTGACGCTGTTAGAGCCGATGGTGACGGTCAATGAAAAATTCCAACGGATGGTCTCCAAAAGGGCGACCGGTCCGCGTCGCACCTGGGCCAGTCGCGCCGAGCTTTACGACTATCTGAAGGCTCACCGCATGGCCGGGCGCTGGAGAGAGGATGTCATCCGCGACGTCGTGGCTCACGAAGCAACCGAACTTCCCGATGGCCGACTGGACATGAAGTGGTCGGCAGACTCCATGAAGTGGTCCGAGCGAGATGGCGATTACATTGACCTGAAGCCCATCTTCCGACGCCTGAACATGCCCATCCTGTTCATATCCAGCGAGGGCCGGGCCGATGGATTCGTCGAGTTGGACCCAGTGATGGCCGACCTGCCTGACTTCTCAATGCTGAGAATCCGGGACAGTGAGCACAACATGTACATGAACAGGCCAAGCGCCGTCTCCTGGGCTATCGACTCCTTCGTCCAGAACCAGAAGGTTTCGGGAACGATTTAGAGGTTCGCATCGCCTTGCTGGGCGGGTGTCCATTGTAATCATTCGGTATCGGGAAGTTGAAACTGTTGGCTGGCCCTTGCTCAACGTCCTGTGAACTTCAAGATCGTGCCTCCGTCGCCCACAGTCCAACCGTTGTTCGGGTCTATGAACGCCACGCTGCGAAGGATCTGATCGGCGCCGGTGGCCTGTGATTCCCAGTTCATGCCGCCATCATCGGTGTAGATGATCGAGCCGAAGGACCCGACGGCCCAACCTCTCCTGGTGTCCAGAAACGCCAGGTCCCACAGAAACCGGCCGGTGCGGACGTCGTGACGCTGCCAGGTCTGGCCTCCGTCTGTTGTGCGGGCCACCATCCCATCCGTTAGGAACTGGTTGAACTGAAGTCCGCCACTAACGTCAGAGTTGCGGCCCCGCGACCCTGCGATCCAACCGTTGTTCTCGTCCACGAAGAATATGCCTTGCTGGCCAACCACTGTCCCGTTTGCGCCCGGCGTAAGCTCCCAGGTCTCGCCGCCATCAAAGGTGTGGAACACTCCGCCGCCTGAAAACGGTATCCATCCTCGGTTGGCGTTCAAAAAGAACACGTCCGAACGGGCGGAGGTGTTGCTCAAAAACTCACGAGTCCAAGTTGCGCCGCCATCGACGGTCCTGAGGATGCCACTGCCCCGCTCAGCGAGTATCAGGCCGGTCTGGAAGTCGGTGAATATGACGCTCGCCAGATTGATACCCAAAGTGATCTCAGGGCCGGCCTGTGTGTCCCAGGTCTGGCCTCCGTCAGAGGTGTGGATGATCAGCCCCAGCTTGCCAACAACCCAGCCCTCGTTGATGTCATGAAAATCGACGCTGGTCAACTCAAGCCGGGTGCCTGTGTTCTGCGCTTCCCAGGTCTGGCCTGCGTCAGACGTGCGCAGGACCGTGCCGTTGCCTCCCACCGCCCAGCCGTTTTGCGCGTCCACGAAATCGACGGCGTTGAGGTTCGTGTCCGTGCCGCTGTTCTGGGCGCTCCAGACCCCTGGAGTGTCGGATGTTGACGTGCCGTCGCCGTCATAGCGTTCTGTGATAACGAAGGTCGCGGTGAGGAGGGCCGCCGCAAATATCACGGCGCCGATCAGAACTTCCAGGGTGGGCTGACGAGTGTAGTGGAAACCTTTAAGCACTGAGGTCTCCTAACGCAATCCTTCGCCCCGCCATTAGTATGAACGCGCGCCGTAGGAATACGCCATTCTGAGAGGGGCTTCGAAGAATCTGGCCGAAACTAGACAGGCATTGTTCCATACCCGACCAGATACTTCGCCTCGACTCAGTATGGCAATTTGTGTTAGCACGCGTTGTGTATGAACCTGGAGCGCCGGGCAGGGTAACGCAGTCCAGGGCGGTATCCGAAGACACACGAAACCGCCAACAGATCATTGAATGCAACATTACGCAGGCTATAGGCGCACGTCCTCCACGAGGTTGTCTCTACCTCATGATAGAGGATTTACGCTCCCGTCACACTGGAGTCGTACTCCCGCACGTCATTGAGATCGCGGATGGCATCGCCGACGAAGTTGGTTGACAGTACCACCATCATGATCACCAGCCCAGGGAACGTCGCCAGCCACCAGGCGCTGGAGAAGAATGGACGGGCGTCGTTCAGAACGCTGCCCCATGTCGGAGTGAGCGGGGACACGCCAAGGCCCAGGAATGTCAGGCCCGACTCCAACAAAATGGCGGCGGCGAAGAACACAGAGGAAAGCACGATCACCGGCGGCATTGCGTTGGGGAAGATGTGCCTGAGCATCAACCGGGAATCGGTGACTCCCAGCGCCCTGGAGGCCAGAACGTAGTCTTCCTCTTTGATAGCCAACACCATGCCACGAATTACACGGGCGAAGTCGTCGATATAAGCCAGGAATATGGCCATAATAACGTTCTGAAGTCCCAGGCCGAAGATGCCAACCAACATCACCGCAATAATGAAATTGGGAAACGCCCACTGGATATCGATGTACCTCATGACAATCATGTCCACCCAACCGCCGTAATAGGCGGCCAGGACTCCCAGAGGTATGCCGACGAGTCCTGCCAAAGTAAGACCAAACAGACCGACGATCATGGAGACACGGGCTCCAGCAATAAGCCGACTCAGCAGGTCTCTGCCCAGATTGTCTGTGCCCATAGGATGGCCCAGCGTGGGGGGTTCCAGTAATTCGAAGGACTGGGCCTGAGGATCGTAAGGAGTGAATACCTCCACACCTGCAGCAGCCAGGGCAAACATTACGAGTATCACAAGGCCAAACACGGCTCGTTTGTCCCGCATGAAGCGCCGAGCGTATGTTTTGAAACCTCTACGATTGCGCCTGTTCTGATCCAGATCAGCTTCCAGCGCTGCTTGAGATTCTTGACTCATTGTGCGATGCCCCTCAGTCGGTGTAGCGGATCCTGGGATTTACGAATGCGTACAGAATGTCCACTATGAAGTTGGCGAATATGAACAGCACGGCGGTTAGCAATATGACGCCCTGTACGATTGGGTAGTCACGTCCAAGAATGGAGTCCACAAGCAGCCGTCCCAAACCCTTGATGGCAAACACGTTCTCGGTGATCACGACTCCATTCAATAGCAGAGCGAGGATGATACCCATGACCGTTATCACCGGAATCAGGCTGTTGCGGAATGCGTGGCGCCAGATGACCACACGCTCGCGCATCCCTTTGGCGTAAGCCGTCCGGATGTAGTCTTGGCTCAGTGTTTCCAGCATGGCGGACCTTGTTTGGCGCGCCAGGATAGCGGCGGAGCCGGACCCTGTGGCTACCGCCGGAAGAATCAGGCGGCTGAACCACTCCCAGAAATGGATACCATCACTGCTGAACAGTGGCATATAACCGAATACCGGCAACAGGCCCAATTTGACACCAAAAACAATTATTAGCACGACTCCCAGCCAGAACCCAGGCATGGCGAGCCCGATAAAAGCGATGAGGGTCGCAGTATGGTCCCAAATTGAGTATCGGCGCGTGGCGGATATTATGCCTGCGGGAATGCCTATCATTACGGCGATCACGAAGGACACCAGCGCCAGAGAGAGACTACGGGGTATCGCGGTTTTGATCTGATCCAGAACTGGCAGTCTCAAGTAGATGCTATCGCCCAAATCAAGTTTCACAACAGTGCGAAGGTAAAAGAAATACTGGACTGGTATGGGCCTATCCAAGCCTAGCCGGTTCTTGATCTGTTCGATGTTTGCAGGATCGCCCTCGTTGCCCACCATAGTGGTCACGGGGTCTCCCGGCAACGCGCGGATGAAAAAGAATGTTAGCGTCGCTGTGGCCCAAATGGCAAATAGAGAAAACAGAAATCGACGTAACAGGTATCGTTGCATGATTAATATCGCTTTGTCTGAGGACCAAGCCTCATACGGTTACGGTTAGTGGCACATCACGATAACACCCTGTCGGAAGGCCGTCAGTTGCCTTATGACGGCCTTCCGATTTTGGTCAGTTAACCAATCGTGGGCATGAACCCATCAGGAACGTTATCGATCAATCCAGACCGCGCCCAACTGTCGCA
>JASLRP010000491.1 GCA_030743915.1 SAR202 cluster bacterium
GTCGGCCTGTCTATGAAATTCTGGGTGGAAAGTTCCGAGACAACATCACCATGTATGCCAACGGGTGGTTCACTGGATGCGAGACTCCAGAGGATTTTGCCGATGCCGCCGCCGCGACGGTGGCTCAGGGCTACACGGCTCTGAAGTTCGACCCGTTCACCCACGAGATGGCTCCCTTCCACACGGGCTACGTGTCGGGAACCATCTCCGCCGACGGGGAGCAGTTGGGCATGGAAAAGGTGGCGGCTGTGCGCGAAGCTGTCGGCCCGCAGATCGAGGTGCTGATCGACGCTCACGGGCACTACAACGTGCCCACCGCCATCCGGATCGGCAATCGGCTGGCCGAGCATAACGTGACCTGGTACGAGGAGCCGGTGCCGCCAGAAGGCTACGAGGCGTTGGCCCAGGTGCGTCAGAACGTCGCCGCGCCCATATGCGTTGGCGAGCGCCTGTTCACTCGGTACGACTTTCTACCCATCTTCGAGAACCGTCTTGCCGACTACATCATGCCCGACGTGGTATGGACGGGCGGCATCAGCGAGCTTCGGAAGATCGCGACGATGGCCGAGGCGTACTACATCCCCGTCAGCCCTCACAACGCGATGGGTTCAGTCCAGATAATCGCCGGCGCGCACACGATGATGACCGTGCCCAACTTCTACCGACTGGAGTTCAGCATCGCGGCGTTAGAGGGCTACAATGCAGTGCTGGACAAGCCTCTGGACATCCGAGACGGCAACCTCCACCTGCCAACCGGCCCCGGCCTGGGTTACGACCTGGACACCGAGTTCATGGCGGCCCACCCGGACCCGGCGTGGAGTGGGTAGCGACATGCTGGTAAACTGAGCGAAACATGGCTTCTGGATATCAATTCTCTGTGATTGGGTCCTTCAAGCAAAGGACAGAAGCCTGTTCCAGCTCAGGAGATTGCGCCATCTACAAACATTTTTATGAGGTCAGTCTCTATTTCCCCGTCTACCTGGATGCTATGTTCGAGGTCGAATAGGAGTTCACGCACTGAAACCGCCTGACGTATGCGGTCCATCATTGGAAGGATTCTATCCACCTCGTTGGCAAGGATGTGGGAATATTCGTCCAGTCGGTTCAGATACGAGTTCATGAAGCGCTCAGAGAATCTCGAGCCATCTGTTGGGTCAGCGAAAAACTGGACCGCTGATGCGAGATCGAATACGGGCAGGTCCCAACGAGACTCGTCCCAGTCCAATACAGTGGTCACGACTCTATCCTCAGGTGCCCATAGTATATTGATCGGACCGTAGTCTCCGTGAATCGGAATTCTGACGGCTGTTTCGATAGTTGGTTCTTCCCATATCGTTCTGGCGGATATTATGGCTTCATCCAGAGCCTCAACGGTCAGGCCGAGCGCGATGAATTTCCCAGCCAAGGGAGAGTCAATTATCTGGCGCCTCAGTCCGTCCGGGAGTTGGATCGCGCTAGCAGTAAAAGGAGGACGTGCATCTTTGAAACCTTTCAATCCAACCATGTCAAAGGCCGCGGCATGCAGAATTGCCAACGCTTCGGCTGCCGGCTTAACCTGCTCAGGCTCCCACATGCTCATGAGGGTTCCTGATCGGAATGGGAAAAGTGAGTAATAGTCCCCGTCGATGCGCTGAACTAGTTCAGAATCTTGCCCTGGTAGTCCAGGAGCGACCAGCCCTCTGGTTTTGCCATAAAGCTCTTCTAGAAGTGCCATTTCCTGTCGGATTTCACAAACAGTTCTAAATTGAGTTGATATTCGTAACACAATTGTTGGCTCAGAATCCACCGAACCAATCCAACTCTGATTCATGTGTCCAGATCCAATATCAGTCCAGCAGACATCGTCAGGCAGGCTGAAATAGGAGGAGAGAGCCTTGGGGACCATTGGAATCATTCGACGCCGCGCAACAAATGAGGTTTTTGGTTCAATTGACTAACCCTCCTGGCTCAACGAGTCCCGTATCTCGCGGCCTCGGTCGTAGGCGGGGCGTTCCATCGGGTGGCGCCACCCCTCCTTGATGTGAATGGGGCGCCATCCGACGAGGTAGTTGAGCAGGAAGCGCACCCAGCCCAACTCCGTCTGCTGGAGGACGTGGTACATCTCGTGGCCCAGCAGAGCAATGCCCCGGTCGGTGTCCAGGTCGGAGGCTTTGGGCGTTAGATGTATCGTCCTGTTGATTGTCACCGCCGCCTGCCCCGTCATCCCGAACAGAGAGCCAATCAACGAGCCTCGAAGCACGACAGCCTGACCGGGCATGTACTCGCCGTACCATCGAGCCAGATGGTTTCTGGCCTTTTCAGGGACTTCTACTTGTGTCGCCATAATTCCCCGCTTTACTATCGACTCAAAGAGTCCAGAAAACTCTCGACGTGGGGCACGACCATGTCACTGCGCCTGAAGGCTCCATCGTGATTAAGTCCAGTCAGGGACGCGAAGGACGCGGTCGGGCCAGACTCTGCGGCCTCTTGGGCGGATGAATGGACCGCATCGTTGCTTCCGGCGTATATCAGGACGGGAGTATCCAGATTGGGCAACAGGCTTTCCAGTCCGGGAGAGTTCCCAATAGCGGTCGTCAGGGCTGAGAGGGCCAGCGCGTCGTTGGCGAGGAACCGATCTCTGTGGCCTTCAGGCTCCATCCTGCCACCTCGAGACTCCACGCCCTCAAGGTAGCGCTCCATCCCGTAATTGAGCCTCCGCGCCCGTCTGTGGTAGCGGTAGGGTTTGTCGTTGCCAGGCGAGCTGCTGCCCAGGATGAATGCGCGAAATCGCTCCGGCATAATATCGGCAAGACTGAATCCGATGCGGGCGCCCATTGAGTGTCCCAGGTAAACAGCCTGATCCAGTCCCAGATGGTCCTGCACGGCCATCACATCCGAGACCACCACATCCATGTTGTATGCCTCCGGAGCGTGGGGCTTGTCGGAACGCCCGTGGCCTCTGGCATCAAGCATTATCATTTGATATTTGGACTTCATGGCGTCAACGTAGCCATGATCGTACCAATCGTCCAGGCTGTCGCTCCAGCCGTGGATCATCAGCAAAGGAGGGCCATTTCCTTCGACGTGGTAGTGTATGCGAATTCCGTTGTTGAGGGCGTAGGGCATGCAGACCGTCCAAATGTTCGAAGTTAATGTGTATTCTATGGATGTCGAGATACGACTGCAATGATTGTTGATCTTGAATCGGAGAAAGACTATCAAGTCGGGTCGCGTCAAATGGCACAGATCGCCACTCAGTTGGCCTATGAGATCGCGCTGGACCCGATGCCTTGATGGCAACAGGAAATCGCAAGGCAGTGCCTTCCGAGTCATCACCGGATATAATGGCTGGGTAGGATTTTTCAGAACGACTCAGGCGAGGATATGGACGAGAGTATTTCACAACCTCCACAGAATGTGGAGTTCGACTCTGCCGAGACCGGAGGCGGAGGCCCGCCCTGGTGGAACATCGGTTGGCGCGCTCTGATGCCTGCCTCCATTTTGGTTGGCAGTCTGCTGGTGTCTCTGGCCATAAATTTCGGATTTCTTGGAAGCTCACTGGTGGATCAGGTTGCCGCGTGGACGGCCACTTGGACCAGTATTGGGCTTAACTCCATCGGGTTCTCCACGACGGTCAGCGGCACGATTCTGGCGTCAGACACCTTCGCCGTGAACATCGTGGCCGAATGCACCGCCGTGGGGCCGTTGGTGCTGTTCATGGGAGCGGTGGCCGCGTACCCGTCACCGTGGAAATCCAAAGGAATGGGCCTTCTGATGGGGCTGGTGGTGCTCACCGGAGTCAACGTAATCCGCATCATGAGCCTGTTCTGGATCGGAGCAACCTATCCTCAGTATCTGGATGTCGCCCATCTCCTGGTGTGGCAGTCTGTGATCATCCTTCTCGCCATCGTGCTGTGGCTATTCTGGGTGGACAGGATGGCCGGTGTTAGGAACGTCTAGGCTTCTGACCTTCGCCTTCCGGGCGCTTATTATCCTGCTGATTATCGCAATACTCTGGGTGAGTGTCGCCGAGAGCTACAATCAGGTCCTGGTGGCGCTGGCTGGCCCTCTTCTCCCTGGCGAAACCACTGTTCACGAGTTAGGCGTCTATCTTGTATTCGAGCATTCCAGATTCAACACAGGCGTGTCCATCGACGGCCTGACCCTCCACTTCGGCCTTGTGCTTGTCAGCGTGCTTGTGCTGGCGGCTGTGGGGATAAGCATCGGGCCTAGAATCGGGTGGCTGGCGGCGTTTGTTATAGGCGCGTTCTTCGTTCACGTGGCCGGAGTCGCGTTGCTGGGGCGCGGGCTGGTGTGGGCTGCTGGGGCCGATTCGCCCGCCGAATCCACCCGTTTGGTGTTGAGCCTGTTCGCGGTGTTCTGGGGCCTCATTCCGCCGGCAGCGGGTGGCATATGGTGCTTTGCCTACTGGCTGCCCAAACTTCGAAATCCCGCTGAAACCCAGAACGTCACATCAGCAACCTGATTTTTCTGCATCAAACTCAAAGGAGACGGGGATGGCAGACAACGAACGCAAAGTGATCGTTCGACCCAACGGGCCGTATATCGTCAGGGGCGGAATTCCGCTTGTCCGCAAGTCGCCGGTGATGTCGGAGCATGGGGAGCCGCTTACATGGAAGAAGGAGGAGACGCTGACCGATCAGTCGAACTACCTTCTATGCCGCTGCGGGAACTCCAGTGAGAAGCCGTTCTGTGACGGGACTCATTCCTGGAACGCCTTCGACGGGACAGAGTCCGCCGACACTGGTCCCGTTGACAGCCGCGCGACGGTTTACAACGGGACCAGTATCGTCCTTAAGGACGACCACTCGATGTGCATGCACGCGGGGTTTTGCGGCAACGCGATAACCAACGTGTGGAAGATGACCGAGCAGAGCGACGACAGCCGAGTCCGAGGACATCTGATGGCAATGGTCGAGCGGTGTCCCTCGGGCACATTGGCCTATGCGCTGGAGCCTGATGGGGAGAACCTGGAGCCTGACCTTCCAGTCGAAATCTCGGTGACTCCTGACGGCGCGTTGTGGCTGAGCGGAGGCATCACCGTGGAGCGGTCAGACGGCCAGCCCTTCGAGACTCGAAACAGGGTGACACTCTGTCGATGCGGGAATTCGGGCAACAAACCCCTCTGCGACGGCATGCACAAGGAGATCGGTTTTTCCGGCTAGTTCTCGCCACAATCTGAAAGCTGACGGCTCTATTTGAGAACAATCTCCAGGGGCGACACTGACACTCCCGACACAGGGTCAAGATCGACGATGGCGACTGTCTTGGTCTGTGCCCCCGACGGAGCGCCGGAGTAGTAGGCGGGAACGCCGTTCTGGGAGACGTCTCGGAATACGTGGACGTGGCCCAAGGCTACGTAATCGCAGGGGGCCTGGCCGATCTCAGTCGGAGATATGGGCGAGGCTCGCATGGGGTCTGGCGGGTCCATGTACAGGCCGTGAGCCATGCTCACGTACCAGTGGCCGTCCGACCGCGAGGGCACGCCGGCCATCGGACGGAAACCGGGGTGATGGTCGTAAACAGGCTTGCCCCACACTGCCAGACCCTGCTCTTCGAGCAGCGCCATCTCGCCCTCAGGCTCCTGCATCACGGTCACATCGGGCGGGGTTTTGCCCAGGCGAACGCCGTCCACCAGCACGGTGTCGTGATTGCCAGGCAGGACGACTACCGGCATTCCGACGTCACCCAACATATCCCATACCCGATCCATCAGCGGCTGTTTGACCCGGCCATTGTCGAAAAGGTCTCCGGCAATCAGCGCCACGTCCGCGCCATTCTCCACTCCGAGTTTCAGGCCTGCCTCGAACCCTCTGAACGCTTCATCGGCATACACGTCGCTGCTGATGTGCAAGTCGGACATGTGCAATAGCTTGAGAGGGCTGCGCTTGATGCTGGGGTCGAAATCTGCCATATGTCTCCTCTGATGTGACGCGATATGAGAGCGTTCTTTTTGTCTTGTTGACGGTAGAACGATAGGCAGAATATGTCAACATCTCGGGCGATGGGAAGTCGAATCTCGCCATGCCGAACACGGGCGACCCATCTGGTCACAGGTCAGAGAACCGTTGTCCGATCACGACCAGATTCTTCAGTTACGACTTCAGAATGGCGGAGAAAATAAACTAACGCCCTCAACGCTACTCGAACAGGGCCTGCATCCCGACCTGGAAACCGAACTGCTCGGCCAGTCCGGCGTTGATCTCCAGAGCGAACAGCGCAGGCCCAGAAGACTGGTACCGCGTTAGCTGTTCGTCCACGACTCCCGACTCCGTCTGCATGGTCTGAATGTCGATGATGGAGCCGCTGCTGTTTATGAACAGCACGTCCACATCAAACAGCATATCTTTCATCCAGAAAGTCACTAATTCTTCCGTAGGGAACACGAAAAGCATCCCCGCATCCTGGGCCAGCAGGGTCCGGTTGGAAAGCCCGCGAGCCAGGGACGCATCGTCAGCGGCCACGTCGAGATTGAACGCCACGCCGCCAATTGTGACAGTCTCTGGCAGGTTCAACTGCTGGGCTTGGACCGTGTCTCCGATGTCCGTCGCGCCAGACGAAGGTAGAGTGTGGGAATCGGGAGGTTCGATCTTCGGCACCTGCGAAAAGCCTGTGTACAGGTAATCCACGGTCTCGGTGACCATCGAGCTGCCCTGAGGCGATGTCTTGGTCATGGAGAACCTGCCGATGTAGCCATCCTCCTGCCTGACCCAGATGGAGATGTCCACACTCCCTTCAGAGAGGAATCGCTCCAGCGCCTCGGCCTCTTTGGAGCCTTCTTCCGGGCTTTGCCAGGCGGACTCAAGCTCTGCTTCGACAGCATTGGGGATCTCACAACTATAGAGTCGAGTCTCAGCGCCGTTGATCATCTGCAACTCGGGATCCTCCTGGATCTTTCGACACCAAGAGAACCTCACCCAAGGTCTGAAGATGGGTTGGGTAAATATGGCCGGATCGAAGCTATCGACACTCCACCCATCAGCCAATTTGTCATCATCAGCGCAATACTGATACCGAGTGGAGCTGATGATGACAATCTCTTTCTCTGCGCAATCCACAGGAAGACTCCCACCACCACCGACGTCACGCGCAGAGGTATGGTAGCTGGTCTGCACCTGGGAAGGTGAGATGTACATGAACTGCTCACGCACCTCCTGGACTGCCGAACTGGTCCTGACAATGTCGGAACCAACCGCCATGTAACTGGGAGCGCCCTCCATCTGACGAACGGTCGTTTTGGCGAATGCCTGTTTCTGGTAATCGCCATTGAGGTACGCTGCTGTGCCATAACCCAGAGTCAGGGCCAGGAGAGCAAAGGGCAGAATCGCGTAGCGCATCCTGCGTCGAGACCACCAGGACTCCTGCCACGCGGC
>JASLRP010000492.1 GCA_030743915.1 SAR202 cluster bacterium
CCTGTGATAATGGAGGCATCGTCCAACTCCATGAGAGAGGCTGCCGCTTGCGGCCTGCCCGTAATCACGTCAGATATCGCGACCAATCGAGAGTTTCTCGATGAGTCTCATGCGTCTCTCGTTGACCCGCTGGACATCGGCCAATTACGGACCGAGATTGAACGACTCGCGGATAGTCCCGATCTGCGAAACTCGATGAGCAAAGCCGCGCTGGCCAAGGCTCAAAACTCCAATATCACCACAAGAGCTTCACGGATTTTGGAGTGGTTGGAGCTAATCTGACTCTGTGAAAATTCTTCAGGTCGTCCCCAGCTTGGCCCCTGAATGGGGAGGCCCGGTTAAAGTGGTCAACGAACTGACCCGAGCTCTCGTATCTCTGGGGGTGTCCAGCGAGATAGTTTCGGCTCAAGGGAGGCGAGTGGGAACACCCGAACTGCCTGCCAATGGAATCCCTGCGCACCTGTTCCACACCGGCCCGTTCTCACGACTCTGGACAGGCCATGCTCCCGGTTTGGAGAAAGCGCTGGACAGATCGATTGCCGATTACGACCTCGTCCACATTCAGGAACTGTGGCACTATCCTGGCTTCATAGCTTCGAAATTAGCCCAATCCAAGAACGTTCCATACATCGTCACCATCCACGGCGAATTGAATGAATGGAACCTTCAGCAGAAGCGGCTGAAAAAACGAATTTACATGACTGCGATTCAACATCGAGTCCTGAAGCGAGCGGCGGCCCTTCACGCCATCACCGGGGCTGAGGCTGACAGGATACGTGATCTCGGGTACCTGAATGATGTGCAAATGATACCTAATGGCATCCACCCGGAGGAATTCGAGGACCTACCCGATCGCTCGGTTTTCACGCAACGATACCCAGAGGCGAGCGGCAATTTGATCGTGCTGTTTCTAGGCAGAATACAGCAAAAGAAGGGTCTCGACATTCTGGCGCGGGTGTTCGGAAATCTGACTCAGACCCGCGATGACGTCCGGCTGGTTGTGGCCGGTCCTGACGAAGACAACACCCTGGCCGAGGTCAAAACCATCCTCTCGTCGCATGGAGCGCTGGACAAAACGATATTCCCAGGCATGTTGACAGGCCAACAGAAACTTGAAGCTCTGGGCGCCGCGGATATTTTTGTGTTGACGTCCTATTCCGAAGGGTTCTCAATGGCGCTTCTGGAGGCGCTCTCGGCAGGCCTGCCGCTACTCATCACCGATGAGTGCAATTTCCCGGAGGTCAGTGAATCCAGCGCCGGATTCATCACCAGACCGGAAGATCAGGAAGTCTCCCGAAGCCTTTCTGCCCTGTTGGACTCCGCAGGTCTCAGGCAAGAGATGAGCGACAACGCCCGGCGGTTGGTCAGGTCGAACTACACATGGGAGAGAATTGCCGAAAAGATGTTTACATTGTATGAGACCATCATCGCCAGGAACACGATAGCTCCGGCGTGATCCCGCCGAAACCCGATGTCGGCGTTGAAGAGAAACAAATTGGCAAGACAGATACACGAATACCATCCAACCATAGGCTACACATTTATTCCTGGACTGCGGGCCAGAATCCCCCACGAGGCCGGAGGTTACACTGTAAAGACGAACGGCGCGGGTTTCCGGTGCGACCACGAGGTCACGCCCGAAAAACCTGCTGACACATTCAGAATCGCGCTGTTTGGGGATTCGTTCACGGCGGGAGATGGGGTGAACAACCGCCAACGTTTCGGCGACCTGCTGGAGCAACGTTTCCCAGGAACGCAAGTCCTGAATTTCGGCCTTTCAGGCACCGGAACTGATCAGCAATACCTCATATTTCAGCAGTACGCCAAAAACATCGAATTCGACCTCATGATGATATGCCCGCTCGTTGAAAATATCCGTCGGGTCGCGGCTCGATATCGTTTGGTGACATCCAGAGAAGACGGTGAAGACGGCTATTTGGCCAAGCCGTATTTCGAGTTGACCGACGGTAAACTCACCTTACGTCAGGTGCCTGTGCCCAAGGGTACGTTCAGCCAAGACCAACTTCCGGAGGAAGATCAGGACTTCCTTGATGTGGGAGGGCCTCATCAACTCGCCCGAGAGATTGTCAACACATACCTGAAACCTTTGAAATCTGTGATCCAGAGCGCGACTAAATTCCAGCCTGTCCCTGCTTATGACGACCCACAGAATCCTGATTGGCAGTTGATGAAAGCCATTCTCACCCAGTGGACATCGGAGGCTGGCGGCAAGCCGGTGCTGGTCGCGCCGATTCCTCTTTACCATCACATCGAACAGTCCGCTCCGGCGGATGGATTCGTGCAGCGATTCAAAGAGTTGGACGAGTTGCCCAACGTAAAGACGTTGAACAGTTTGCCTCGATTCTGGCAAGAATCTGCTAAGACACGCAAGGCGTGCCGGTTCAAGACCGATCCACACTTCACGCCGTTGGGCCACGAAGTATTTGCCGACGCGCTTTACCCTGCCATATCCCAGTACATCGAGTCTGCCAATTGAGCACCGATATTCTGGGCATCTCCTGCTACTACCACGATTCCGCCGCCGCCCTCGTGCGGGATGGCGAGATTATTGCAGCCGCCCAAGAGGAACGTTTCACTCGTCGCAAGCACGACCCCGGATTCCCCGATAACGCGATAAACTACTGTTTGGAAGAAGGCGAGATCGATCCCGAAGAGTTGGCGGCGGTGGTCTTTTACGACAACCCTCTGCTGACTTTTGACAGGATCGTCAAATCACTGCTGCACGCTTCTCCAAAGGGAGTTGACCAGTGGCTGAAAGCTGCTCCAACATGGCTCGGCCTCAAGCTCAGAGTGCAGCAGACCATCCACGAGCGACTCGACCCAGACGTCAAGGTGTTGTACTCCGACCACCACATGTCTCATGCGGCCAGCGCGTTCTATCCCTCGCCGTACCAGGAAGCGGCTGTGATCACGATGGACGGCGTTGGCGAGTGGGCGACGACGACCGTTGGCGTCGGTCGCGGCGAAAAGCTGGAAATCTTCGACGAGATCGCTTTCCCGCACTCGTTGGGACTGCTCTACAGCGCGTTCACTTACTACACCGGTTTCCGAGTGAATTCAGGCGAGTACAAGCTGATGGGACTCGCGGCGTATGGCGAGCCAAAGTATGAATCGTTGATCCGTGAATGCCTGATCGACATCAAGGACGATGGCTCCTATCGGCTCAACATGGACTACTTCGGATTTCTGGATTCCAATCTGATGATCAATCAGAAATTCGAGAACCTTTTTGGCGGCCCTGCCCGCGAACCGGAATCGCGAATCACCCGAAGAGACATGAACCTTGCATCCTCCATACAGGTTGTGCTTGAAGACGTGGTGTTGAAACTTGCCCGTCGAGCGCGCAACGAGACCGGCTTGACCCAGTTGGCGATGGCAGGCGGCGTGGCCCTCAATTGTGTCGCAAACGGGAAGATACTCAGCGAGGGAATTTTCGACGAGGTCTGGATTCAACCAGCCGCCGGGGACGCCGGAGGCGCTCTTGGAGCCGCGTTGGTTGCCTCGCACACGTACTTCGGCGCCCCTCGACGTGCGAATGGCGATGGGTGCGACGGTCAGAAAGGCAGCTATCTGGGGCCTGCGTACTCGAATCGAGAGGTCAAAGCGTTCCTCGATTATCGTGACTACCCGTACGTAGAGCTGTCAGATGATAAGAGATCGGCCACCATCGCTTCCGCCATCGCCGACGGCAAGATCGTCGGCTACATGGTTGGAAGGATGGAATACGGCCCTCGTTCGCTGGGCGCTCGATCTATCCTCGGCGATGCCCGGAGTGCCGATACACAGTCCATCATGAACCAAAAGATCAAGTTCAGGGAATCGTTCAGGCCATTCGCTCCGTCCGTTCTCGCAGAACGCAGCAAAGCGTATTTCGATCTGAAAACGGACAGCCCATACATGCTGTTGGTGGCCCCGGTTAATGAGGAAAGACGGTTGAATTCTGACACCGAGCTTCCCGACGACGACAACATGTTGCCGATCATAAATCGTAAACGAAGCGACATACCCGCGGTCACCCACGTTGATTACTCGGCTCGCATACAGACCGTGTCGTGTGACGAGAAACCGGACTACTACGCATTGATCAAAGAATTCGAGAATTTGACCGGCTATGGCCTCATCGTCAACACATCGTTCAACGTGCGTGGCGAGCCAATCGTCGCCAGTCCGGAGGATGCATACCGTTGTTTCATGCGCACTGGAATCGACATGCTGGTGTTGGAAAACTGCATCCTGCAAAAAACCGAGCAACCCGTTTTCGCCGACGATGAGGACTGGAGGGAGACCTATGCCGTGGACTGACGATCAACAGGCCGAATTTTTGGCCAAATTCCATCGTGACGTCATCGAGCCAGCCGCGAGCCGACTCAGAGAACAAGATGTCGAGACGCTGTCTGTTACGCCTGACGACAAAGAACGGTCGTACTTTTCACGTCGGGTTCACCCTGACATGAAACCGGAAGATCTGGAATTGGACCTGGAGAACATTGACTGGGTAAAAGAGGCGTTTGGCGAGATTACTGACGGTCCTGAAGGCGATATTCTGTCCGATCTGTATAGTCAAATCGTTGATCTCGCCGACCGTTTCGAGGAGATGGAGGACGCCGAGGACGTGTCCCCGTACATCTACGTTATGTTCTGATGATGGATTTGTAGTAACCTGCCACGATTTCACGGTTGATCGCCAACAAGACGCTATTTGATTTAGCCACATAATCAACTCGTATCCCATCGTTGTGCCAGATCAAATAGATTCTACTGCCAAAACTGGCAGTAGACTTCGTGCAGTCCATATTGACATCGAAATGGCGACCCAACTAAAATGCGTTCCGAGCCTTACAATCGTAATCGTCATGCTGAAGCAAACACGGCAATGACACGAGGAATTGGTCATGCTGTGTAAAACCGTTGACGCCGCGTAAATCGCCAGATGCAATCAATAAGAAAAAAGGCCCCAAAGTGATGCCTTTGAGGCCAAAACAGAAAAGATAATCCGCCAGTAAAGCAAATACTCTTCTATGCACATATTGTACACAATGACTCGCCGGAGTCGCAATGTCCGATCGTTTGAGATCGTCCTAAATCGGGGCCAGTCGTGGTCTGGCCCGGATGCCCATCCGCCCCACCTATTCATCTCCCTTTGTGAGTTCCGTTCGTTTTCGGGGATGACTACATGACGTTGCCATTTGCGAGCAAATCATCTGATTGGCAACCGATACGTTATACCAGTGAGGACTGCCGCAAGGCCGACCGTTGTGGGTCTTGTCTCGTCGACATCCTTCAACAAGGTAATGTCGTCAAACCTGCGCCGAACGGCGAGCTGTGGTTGACGTCGAACCTGTTCCGGCATGCAGATGAGGCCCAAAAATATCTTGCCCTTCCCATTCTAAACAGCGCGGAAATCGGCACGCTGATCGACTTGGAATCGATTGGCCTGTCCACTTCCTCAGTAATCTGGCGGAGAGAAACCCGGGCGTTCGGTCAACCCGGCGGCGCAATGGTTGGCGTGGTCCGCATCTCTAGTATTGGCACAACTACACCCCAGATGGCTGGCGGGGGTGCGACCGTCACTGAATGTTTTTTTACACGACCGCATCCGATGTCGCCTCCCTATCCCGACCCGGCTGCATCGGGTGACCAGTGGGAATTTCCTTTTCAAGCGCTATAGCTTCAGGAGGTACACCAAAATTGTTGAGAAACAGATTATCCCTTGGAGAATTGAAGCCGGGATATGTGGCCGACTGGACGTACTTCAAAGACAACCGGCATGTAGCTGTTGCCAAACCCGACATCGGAAAAGTGTACGTGCTGAATAGTCAGACGCCAGCCGACATTTGCCCGGCGATAAACTTGGACGGCGAGCCAATTTCGGTCGGTAGTGCGATAACGGAATCGTCGAGGCATTTGTGCGTCGGATTGCGGAACTCTAATGACAAAAGCGCCTTGATCATATTAACTGCCGAATCGACAGAGTTTGCCGCCGACCTCGAATGGAAGATAGAAGCTCGCTTGACACATCCCAGCTTCTCGAACCCTCACGTTTGGAAAATTATTCCGTTCGACGGCACGTTCATTTGCTTAGGCGCGGACCCCGATTATGGGGCATTCATCGTAAAAACATCCCCATCAGGCGATGTCGAATGGACTTCGATTTCGGTCGGATCTCCAGACAGCGTGCCGACTGACATTGCGCTGATCCCTTCCAAACCAGGGCACATTCTAATGTCGATGGGTTTTGGTGGTTCCGTTGATATCTGGGAATTCGGGCCTACCCAAATGGAGCACGGCAAGTCTCTGACTCCGCCGTCGGAAATCTTCCAAGGGTTGGGGTTCCGACCGTCTCTCATACGCTATCATCCTGGGCGTGACAGGTTTTGGGCGGCCAGTTATAATCAGCTTTGGTCTGCCACGGTGGATGATGAGTGGGCTGTTCCGATACAGGTGACGAGCGAAGTCGATTGCATCAACGATCTGGCAATAACTACAGATGGTCGCCGAATGTTCGCTGCCTGCACGTACACCAATCGAATCCAGATGTTAGAAATGGGGAGCAAGTTCTCGCTTGAAGCGAAATCTCCGTGGCTCGTCAGTATTCAGGGTGATGATTTATACGTGCTTGAGCAAGACGAAAACGAAGAATCGATTCTCCAGGTGATTCGCGCAGCTACTGAATCGCCGGAATGACAATAAGGAATTCGCCGGACGTTCGGAACAGTTTCGATGTTCAGGTTGTCAACAGTTCGGCATAGGCGGCTGTCACCTGCCTTTTCGTGAATCGCTGTTCGTACAACTGTCTTGCGTTAGCGCCCTTGCGATTCGCTTCACTCAGCTGGAGTTTGATGTACTGCGCCAGTTCTTCTAATTCGTGTCCGTCCGAAACATTCCAACCCGTCTCGGTCTCGATCACCATTTTTGCCAATTCCGAATCAGGTGGCATCATCGTGATGATCGGCTGCCCGGCAGAGAGAAACGTGTAAGCTCGTGACGGCGCCGACAGTCGGTCCATCCCTGGTTGCAAGGTGACAAGGCACGCGTCGGCTGACGTCAAGATTGCCCTGAACCGCTCCTCTGGCTGAAATCCCAAAAAGCTGACGTTGGTCATGCCTTCCCGCTCGGCCCTTTGGTTCAGTTCCTCACGCCTGGCTCCGTCGCCCAGGAATATGAACTTGACGCCTTTCTCCTTCAACCCTCCGGCAGCATCCAATATCGGGTCAAGCTGTTGGAGTATCCCGATGTTGCCTGCATACAACAGCATCAACTCCCCCTCTTCCACACCCAACTCTCGCCTGAGCGCCACTGACTTCTCGGAGACGCCGATCTCTGGCCTTCCCCAATTCGGAATCACCAGCGCCCTGTCCCTGGGCACGCCTTTCTCTTCCACCAGCGTATCCACCATTGCATGACCGGGCACAACCACGGTATCTGCGCGCCTCAAAATGTACTGGTTCATGCGATGCCACGCCCATATCGCCGGAGCAGGGATTCTGGCGAAACCCATTGCAACGGCAACGTCCGGGTGGATGTCGTAGAGAACGTACACGTAGCGGGCGTCGTGTTTGCGGGACACTCTGGCCCCAATCAGGCCCACCGATGGAGGATTGGAGAGGGTTAGGATCGTGTCTGGTCTCAGCGTTTGAGCAATCGAGTTCGCCTTGCGCCAGGCGTTGAACATGAACTTGACGTAACCTGCGACTCGCGTCTTCATGCGTTCCCGTCCCACCGAAGCGCCGACTGAAACACGGTGGACATTGACGCCGTTCAATACTTCGAAATCAGGCGCAGGGGCTGCTCCGTCCGTGTAGCTGGGTTGACTGGCCACGACGTGGACTTCCATGCCGCTGGCGGCCAATGCCTCGCACAACTCGGCTAGCAACTGACCCGACGATGCCAGGTCAGGAGCGTAATACTGGTTCACGACCAGCAATTTTGTCAATCGAGTCTCCGGGTCGAGACGTTCACGTCTATGCTACCCGACGTTGGCCGGTTGTTGGATGCGTCCCTCCGCGTCTAGTCGGGATTCGATCCAGCGATAGGTGACCGCCAACCCTTCCTCCAGAGTTACTGACGGTTCCCAACTCAACAGATCAGCCAGCTTGGAATTGTCGCTGTTACGGCCACGAACACCCTGGGGTTTGGTCAGGTCGTGCTGTTTGTGGACTGTCTTGCCCGCTGCGTTGGCGATGATGTCAACAAGCTCGTCCACGGTGACCATCCGGTCGGAACCGAGATTCAAAGGCTCTGAGACATCGGACTGTGTTATGCGATAGATGCCTTCGACGCAGTCATCAACGTACATGAACGACCGCGTTTGCTGACCGTCTCCCCACACCTCAATGTCATCGCCGTCTTGAATCAGCGCGATCTTCCTGGAGATTGCCGCTGGCGCCTTCTCCTTGCCTCCGTCGTAGGTCCCGTATGGGCCGTAGGCGTTGTGGAATCTGGCAATGCGGACTTCGAGGCCGTGGTCCTCTTTGTAGTACTGGCACAGTTTCTCAGTGAACAGCTTTTCCCATCCGTAACCCTCTTCTGGTTCGGCGGGCATGGCGTCGGACTCTTTGAGCGGCGTGATGTCAGCCGTGTCCTGAAGGTACGCCGGGTATATGCAAGCTGAAGACGAGTAGAAATATCGCTCGACCTTCGCTCGGCTCGCAGCTTCCAGCATGTGGGTGTTGATAAGCACGTTGTTGGAGGTAATTTCTGCGTGGACTGCGGTTATATACCCGATCCCGCCCATGTCAGCGGCCAGATGATACACCTCATCGACACCCTGACAGGCCACCAGGCAGTTGTCCCGCCGTCGGAGGTCGAGCAATTCGAACTCATGGGCGGATGTCGTCTCATACTCCGGTTCTTTGATATCAACGCCTCTCACCCAGTATCCGCGGTCAACCAGATACTTCACAAGGTGGTGGCCTATAAACCCGCCTGCGCCCGTCACCAACGCTCGTTTGCTCATGTGCCGTTTCCTCTCGTAAATTGCCTAATACGACAATATTAACAATGGACATATTTCGTCGCTTCTAAGCTACTCATGGAATCGAACATTTGTCAATTCCTTAGACACCAAAAGAATCTCCATGAGAACCGATAATGATGAGGTAACAACCATTCGTAATCGTCCGACTGTTTATCGGTCGCTTCGCTGCCACAGCCATTCACTACTGGTTGCGATATCTTGCGCCCTGTTGGTTGCATCCACTAACATATGCTTCCGAAGAGAGGTGACAGGTGACTTCCGTTCAGAACGCGGCTCTCCAGGAACTCAGACAGGTTGTGGGCGACGAGTATGTCATCCACACCCCGGAAGACTTGATCGTATTCGAATATGACGGCGCTGTGGACAAAGCGACGCCGCTGGCCGTCGTTATTCCTGACACTGCCCAGCAGGTTTCCGAGTGCGTGAAGGCGGCGAGACGCCACAGTCTTCCCGTAATCGCCCGGGGAGCTGGCACCGGCTTGAGTGGCGGGGCCATCGCGGAACACGGCGGAATTGTAATCGCCATGACCAGAATGACGAAAGTCCTGGAGGTTGACACAGAGAACCGGATTGCAGTCGTCGAACCCGGTGTGGTGAACATAGACCTGACGACCCACGTTGCGCCTTTGGGCCTCTACTACGCCCCCGACCCTTCCAGTCAACGCGCCTGCACGATCGGCGGCAATGTGGCGGAAAATTCTGGCGGCCCTCATTGCCTGGCTTATGGAGTGACCACGAATCACGTCCTGGGTATGGAGGTCGTCCTGGCAGACGGAACAATCCAGTGGATCGGTGGGCGAACTCGCGAATCCGTGGGTTACGATCTCCGAGGTATTCTGGTCGGCTCTGAGGGGACACTGGCAATCGTCACGAAAGTCATCGTTCGCCTGCTGACCCAACCCGAATCGGTGAAGACCCTGCTGGCGATATTCAACGACCTGGACGATGCCAGCGCCGCGGTGTCGGGAATAATCGGAGCCGGAATCGTCCCTGCCGCCATCGAAATGATGGACGACCTCTGCATTCGGGCAGCGGAAGCATCCGTTCACGCAGGGTACCCGGAGGAGGCTGGCGCTGTCCTGCTGGTCGAAGTCGATGGCATAACCGAAGCCGTGGAGGAAGAGGTCGAGGCCGTTGAGGAGGTCTGCAATCGATTTAACCCGATTGAGATTCGCACCGCCACTGATGCGGAAGAACGGGAGAAACTCTGGTCTGGTCGAAAAGGCGTGCTCGGGGCGTTGGGGAGGCTGGCGCCAAATTATCTGCTTGTTGACGGAACTGTTCCTCGGACCAAGCTGGTTGAAGTCCTCTCGAAAATCAGGCAAATGTCAGTGGACACCGGATACCCAATCGCGAATCTGCTCCACGCCGGCGATGGCAATCTGCACCCATCCGTGCTGTTTGACGAGAGGATACCCGGCGACACTCAGCGCGCCCTGGAAATCGGCGGCGAGATATTGGAGTTGTGTGTCGAGGTCGGCGGCGTTCTGTCAGGTGAGCATGGCATTGGCCTTGAGAAACAGGACCATATGCCCCTGATGTTCAACGATGCCGACCTGTCGGTGATGGCGAAACTCAAGCCATCATTCGCCACAGAAGATTCCTTGAATCCGGGGAAGGTCTTCCCCACTGGCGCAACCTGTGGCGACCTTCGACAGGCCGCCGCGATTGCGAGAGTTGGACCCGGTGCGTATGTCTAAAGAGCCTGTGGCGACTCGATGAGTTCAGACCGAAACGATATTGCACGTCAGATCGTGGAGCGCTCTCTCGGCGCTGAAAGTTTGAGTCCAGGCGGACCATCGCACGTCGTCGATGGCCGACCGATCGCTGTCGTCGCAAGGCCCAGAAATGTTGATGGCGTCAGCGTCCTTCTGACCGAAGCCAACGCCCAGGGCACAATCGTGATGCCGGTGGGCGGTGGCACACGCCTGTCGTTGGGCAATATGGGTCAGACTCCCGGGATAGCGCTGGACACAACGGCCCTCAACCAGCCGGTGTCCATCAACTCCGCAGACCTCACTGCGACCTTTGAGGCTGGCATGACCCTGCAAGCCGTTCAGGAAATTCTCGCGGAAAGCGGTCAGTTTCTCGCGATGGATTCAGCCCGTTCAGACCAAGCGACCATTGGTGGAATTCTGGCTTCTGGGGCCAGCGGTCCCCTGAAATGGCAGTATGGCAATCCTCGCGATCTGGTCATCGGCATGAAGGTTGTCCAGGCTGACGGCACAATCACAAAGAGCGGTGGTCAGGTCGTCAAGAACGTCAGCGGTTACGACATGGCAAGACTTCATGTTGGCGGCATGGGGACTCTTGGGATCATCTGCGAAGTTTCATTCAAGCTGACGCCTAAACCTGCCAACGAGAAGACGGCGCTGGTGGCTTTCAGCGATTTGAAATCGTGTTGCGATGCCGCGATCTCAATTTTCAACAGCCAGGTCGCGCCATTGGCCCTGACGGTATTTGATTCAGCCGTGTTGTCTGCGTCGAGCATTCCTGATATCGCGGGCGATCATTTTCTGGCCGTCAGGCTGGGCGGCAGGTCTCGCGCTTTGACGCGCATGACTGACGAAACCATCAAGACAAGCCAGTCAGCCGGCGCAACGAACGTTGAAATTCTGGAGGGGGACTCCGCTCTGGATCTGTGGAAGCATCTCTCTGACTTTGGATGGGAAGGCGATGCGCTGCCGAACGTAGTGGTTCGTGCGTCTCTGCTTCCGAATCAGGTCAAGGCGTACGTCGATGCCATCGGCGCCTCATCGACGGGCGTTGCCCCTTCGTGCGTCGCGAGTCCAGGATACGGCAACGTCATGGTGTTCTGGCGCTCGCATTCTGGCGCTGACGATTTGGAATCATCCAGAGCCGCGATTCAAACGGCGCAGGCCGAAGCTGTGAAACTTGGAGGGTCGGCTATCATCGAGCGCTGCCCAGTCGAGTTGAAATCCGAACTCGATGTGTGGGGAGAAGCAGGAGACTCAATCGAGATCATGCGAAGACTGAAGCAACAATACGATCCCAAAGGCATACTCAGTCCCGGTCGCTTCATCGGGGGCATCTGATGACCACACCGACCGACCAGGAGAAGCCCAGCATCGCCCGATTATTTTCAGGCATGGGCGGAGCCGACGAGTCCGATCTGTACAAGTGCGTTCACTGCGGGTTCTGCCTTCAATC
>JASLRP010000493.1 GCA_030743915.1 SAR202 cluster bacterium
GGTGGGCGCAACTCCGGTTTTCGCTGATGTTGACCCAGGGCATTTCAACTTGACTGCTGAAGGCTTCGAGAAAGCCATCACGCCCAGGACCAAGGCCGTGATCCCTGTGCATCTATACGGTCAGCCGGCGCCGATGGTAGAAATATCAGAGGTCGCGAAACGTCATGGCATTAAGATTATCGAGGATTCCGCTCAGGCCCACGGAGCCAAGTATGACGGACTGCCCGTTGGGACCTGGGGTGACGTCACCTGTTTCAGCTTCTACCCTGCCAAAAACCTGGGGGCCTACGGCGACGCCGGAGCGGTTATAACCAACGATGGTGAATTGGCAACGGCAATCCGCATGCGGAAAGATCATGGCCGAACCCAGAAATACACCCATGACTTCATTGGCTCCAACAGCCGATTGGATACACTCCAGGCGGCAATACTGAATGTGAAACTGGGACACCTGGCTCAGTGGACAGAACGCCGCAGGGACATCGCCGACAAATACACAGCCGCTCTCGGGGAGTTCTCATGGATTACCCTTCCACAGGGTATGGGCGCTGCCCGTCATGTTTACCATCTCTACGTGATTCAGATCGAACGACGCGATGAGCTTCAAAAGCACCTGGCGGACGCTGGAATTGGAACAGGCGTCCACTATCCCATCGCCTTGAACCTCCAGCCAGCCTATAGCCATCTGGGTTACGAGAAGGGCGATTTTCCGGTGTCTGAGGCGTTGGGAGATCGAATCCTCTCCCTTCCGATGTACCCTGAGATGACTGACGAACAGATTCAACAGGTAGTCGGAGCTATCGCCACATTCTCCGTGAACCCGTAGGCATCGTGGCGGCCCGTTGCACATGGATTTAATGCCCAGAGTGATATTTTTCCTGCCGACCGTCAGTGGGTACATGGACCGGGTCAACCTGCTCATGGAGGCATCCGATCAACTGGGGCGGTTCACGTTGTTGGTGGGCTCTCTTGATCGACAGGTTGACCACTCTGCGCATCGGAATTTCGACATAGTCGAGATAGGCTTCAAACGTCGGATGCGACCTCTGAATATGTGGAAATCGAGCCGCGTGGCAGAGCGCATATTGCGGCAACAGGGCGCAGATATCGTCCATGACACGATGGGGATGCTGTATCCACTTTTTCGCAAGAAATCCGATTTCCCGAGCGTCCAATTCGTCACCTCGTTCTTCATTTTGTTCGGTTGGCGACTCAGCCACGTCTGGGGTCAGCACAGCAAGCTGCGACTTCTGACTGCAACCAGCACTGCCATGATGTATCCCAATCGCTGGATTGAGCGTCGGATGGCTCGGATAGCGGATCATATAGTCCTGCAAGCCCCTGGATTGACTGACCATCTCGCCTCCGATGTTCCCGCAGTGAGGAACAAAACCCACGTCATCACCAATAACGTCGAAGCCGACTTTTGGACTCCCCCGCTTGCCGCCAAAGATACCGACAACAACAAATGCAACTTGTTGTTCGTGGGCAGTGTTGACCACAGCAAGGGTATTTTTGTGTTGCTGGACACGATGGCCGAACTCCGAGATAGAGGCGCGAACGCCGCTCTCACTGTCGTCGGCAAACCCAACCAGATTGCCGCAAACCAAGTTGACGAGACGGTCCACAGGATGCAACTCGGCGATATCGTAAGATTCGAAAACCGAGTGAACCGTGAGCAACTCCGCGAATTCTACAGAGAAGCCTACCTGTTCATTTATCAGACCATAAACGACGGTTCCCCAAGGGTTGTTTTGGAGGCATTGGCCTGTGGTCTTCCGGTCATCGGTTCCAGGCATCCCGGTATCCAGGTCCTGGACCCTGACGAGGAGTTTGTTGCTTTCTCGGACTTTGGAGACATCCAGGCAATCGCCGACCACGTCGAAGATTTCATATCAGATCGTGATAACTGGAAGCAGCGTTCAGAAGTTGGTCGTGAGAGAATCGAGACCGATTTCTCCTCAAGCGCGGTCGCCCAGCAGTACGCGGATTTATATAACTCAATTGTGAGTGAGGATGCGCGTTCAAGCATGTCGGCCAAACAGAACTAGCTCATGTGCGGCATAAGCGGAATCGTTGACCTCTCGGGGCGCGGCATCGACAGAGACGCGGTGATCACTCTACGTGACTCGTTAGCCCATCGTGGCCCAGATGACGTCGGCAGCTATTTCGATGAATACGCTGGTTTGGGCCAGAGGCGTTTGTCGATTATTGACCTCAGCCCAGCGGGACGCCAGCCAATGTCCAACGAGGACGGCAGCGTCCAGGTCATGTGCAATGGCGAGATTTACAACTATCGAGCGCTGAAGTCTCAACTCATTGACGCGGGACATCGATTCTCTTCAGGTTCCGATTGCGAGACGTTGGCCCACGGTTACGAGCAATGGGGCATGGAAGGTCTGCTGGCTCGCGTCAAAGGCATGTTCTCCATTGCAGTCTGGGACCGTGACAAGCGAACGCTGTGGCTGGCGCGAGACAGGCTGGGCGTCAAACCGTTGTACTTCAAAACCCAGGATGGCCGACTGGCTTTCGCGTCGGAACCGCACGGGCTGTACGCTGGCATGGAATTGGGACCCGACAATCTGGACAGAGAATCGTTGGACTACTATCTGTCATTCGGATATGTTCCGCCAGACCGCGCCATCGTCTCCGGCATCCAGAAAATGCCACCCGGCCATGTGCTGCGATATGACACCGGCGGGATGGCGTGCTGGAGATACTGGGATGTCCAGCCGTCCACTGCCGCAGATAGGATGGGATTTGGAGATCAGGTCGATGCCGTGGACGAACTTTTGAAGGCCGCAGTTGTCAGGCGTTTGGAGAGCGACGTGCCTTTGGGCAGTTTCCTGAGCGCGGGCATCGACTCCGGGATCGTCTCGGCAATGGCGGCTGAGGCTTTGGATGAACCTCTACGAACATTCACAGTGGGATTCGAAAACGACACCGCAGGCGTTGATGAACGTCCACTGGCCCTACAGATCGCTGATCGGTATGGGACGGACCATCACGAACTTTTTGTGGGCGCTGAAGACGCGGGACCGCTGCCTCAATTGATCTGGAACGCAGGCGAACCTTTCGCCGATGTGTCGGTGCTGCCTTCTCACCAGATATCCCGATTGGCCCGAAGCGAGATTACCGTTGCTCTGAC
>JASLRP010000494.1 GCA_030743915.1 SAR202 cluster bacterium
GGTTCCAGGTCCTGATCTCCGAGGACGGCGAGGCGGATTACGAGCCCGGAGACTCAGTAGGTCAGAGCGCTGCAGAATCGGAGCCGATGGGAGTGCCCCAGCCAGGTTTTAATCCCAAAGCCCGGCTCACCACTCTGAACACGAGGTACACGTTCGAGCGTTACGTGGTCGGTAAGTCTAACGAACTGGCCCACGCCGCCGCCGAGGCGGTGTCAAAACGGCCCGGCGAGGTCTATAACCCCTTGGTACTTTACTCCGCCGTCGGACTCGGCAAGACTCATTTGATGCACGCTATCGGGCATCGCGCCGTTGCCAACGGGTTGTCGCTCATATACGCCACCACAGAGGAGTTCACCAACGAGTACATCAAGGCCATCCGCGAAGGCCAGAGCGAGGAGTTCCGAGACCGATACCGCAGCGCCGATGTGCTGCTGCTGGACGACATCCAGTTCCTGATAGGCAAAGAGCAGACCCAGGAAGGTTTCTTCCACACCTTCAATGCCCTGCACATGACCAACCGCCAGATCGTGATAACCAGCGACCGTCCGGTCAGCGCGCTGACGCTTCTGGAGGACCGAATCCAATCTCGACTAGCTGGCGGGTTGGTGGTGGACATTCAGGCGCCGGACATCGAGACTCGTCTCGCTATTCTCAGGGCGAAGGCAGAGACGATCAAGAAGGACGTCCCTCAGGCAGTGATTGATTTCCTGGCCGAGCGGGTCCACAAGAACATCCGCGAGTTGGAGGGCAGTCTGAATCGGGTGGTCGCCTACGCAGACCTGACAGGCAGCCCAATGGACGTGGAACTGGTCAAGAGAGCCATCGACGGGCTGGCCGACCCCGACGAGCAGCGGGATGTCCCTGATTATCTGGTCGTCGATACTGTCGCGACGTACTTCGGCGTCGACCAGCAAGCCCTCAAGGGCCGCAAGCGCGACAAGAAGACTGCGCAGGCCCGCCAGGTGGCGATGTACCTCATGCGCGAAGAGGCCAACATGGGCCTGACTGCCATTGGCCGAGTTCTGGGCGGCAAGGATCACACCACCGTCGCCCACGGGTGCGACCGCATCGCGACTCAGCTACCAGTGGACGCTCAACTGCGCCGCGACTTGCTCAAGATTCGTGAGGCTTTGGCGGCAGCATAGAGCTTGCCACAATGCCATACTGATCGGAGCGAAGTATCTGGCCGTCAGGGAGCAACGTTGTCTGTTTACGGCCAGATTCTTCGACTGCGGCCTCAGAATGGCAAAGTGAAAGGTTGCGCTACGCGACGCTGGCCGGCGCAAGCTCCAGCCTCTCGACGATTCGTCTGATCTCATTGAAGGTCTGGTCGTCGGGCGGGGTCGCCGGGTGGCGGACGTTGACGGTCTTGAACACGCCACGCAACCTCAACACCTCTTTGCCCAGGTAGTTGGCGATGCCCATGCCCTGTCCCAAAGTCTTGAGAAGCGGGAGGTGCTTGTCGAAGTCCTGGATGGCTTCGTCCTCTTTGCCGTCGTGGTACAGGTCCCAGACATTGCGGAACATCTCCGGGACGCAGGCGAAGGGCATTGTCCCAACTGCTCCACGGCGAAGCTCTTCAATGAAAAAATTGCCTCCGGCTCCGCCGAAGATGATCAGGTCGTCGCCTCCCAGTTTATGAGCCTCGGCGACTCTGGGGGCGACGGGCGCGACTTCGACTTTGGCGTAGCAGGCATTTTCCGACTCTTTGGCAATCTGCGCGGCCAGGGGTGGCGGGACCTGCGCGTTGCCGATGTCCTGGATGAAGATGGGAATGTCGATGGCGTCGGAGACACGCTTGTAGAACGATCGGATTTCGTTGGAAGTTGCCCCCATCAAAGTTGGAGGCGTGATCATGGTGGCGTCGGCTCCCAACTCCTGAGCGCGGAGGCTGTACAGGATGGTCAGGTCGCTGCCCTGCGCCCCTGTGTTGATGACGACTTTAGCTCGGCCTGCTGACTGCTCCACGACGGTTGTGGTCGCAATGTCTCGCTCGGCCTCGGACAGCTTGTAAATCTCGCTGGCCATCGCGATGCCGAGACCGTGAGCGCCGCCCTCAATGCAGAAATCGACCTCCTTCTGGAGGTCCTCAACGTCGATGCGTCCCTGGTCGTCGAAGGGCATGGATAGGATCGGATAGAAGCCAGTCATCGTGCGGTCAACCATAGTCATCTCCTGGTTGGTGTTTGAGTTTTGTTTCGGGTTTTACGCAGTTCCAAGAACTTCCTGGACATGCGGCAGAGTGAGAAATGCCTGTCGGAATTCTGAGTTTTCGATAGTGTCTGAAATCTGCTGCACGATCTGTCGAGACTGGTCCAAATGGTCTTCAGACCGTGGGTTGCCCAGAGCCTGTTCCACTTTGCTCAAGTAGAGCAATACTGGCCACAGGTGGCGTTTGGCCCCGAATTCCTGAGCGCGATCCCTGGCGAGCGTCAGTGTTTTGCGAGCCTCATCATAAAGGCCAATTGCAAACTCCGCCTGACCTTTCAACCGCATCATTTCGAGGGCAAAAATGCGGTTCTGACGGCTCTCCATCAACTGACGTGACGACTCCGCAAAGTCGCGCAGTTTTTCATGCTTCCCCAACAGCCACAGGACTTCTCCGTTCACGGTGGCAGGAAGGAACTGGAACGCTCCAAAATAGATACCGAAAGAGCTTTTGGGCTCGTTCATGTCCAGGTTTCCGTATGCCTTCACGATGCAATCGTTGGCCCTGTCTGTATCGCCTTTCAACAGGTGCAGATAAGCTGTAATGATATGCGCGAACCAATTGAACTCAACTGATTCCACCGATCCATCATCGAGTTCAGCAGTCTTGAGATGTTCCAGACCTTCGCCGATCTGACCAACAGTCCCACATCCCCACCCCAATATAGCTTTCAGAGCGACCTCGAACGTTCCCATATCAATCTGGTCCACAAGCTCCATCGATCTCAATCCAGTATCGATGAAACGTTCAATTTCGCCCATGTCCAGGTGGGGCAAAACAGCAGCGCCCAGCGCTCCGGCTTGTCCCCAGAGATTTCCAGTCTCCAACGAAAGCTCAATTGCAAAACGCGTATTCTCCAGGCATGCGGTCAGGTTGCCGGTCTCGTAATAGCTCATGGCTGAGGCGACGTAATTGTCAACCAGCATCGGCTTGTTGTTCAACTGCACCCACAGTTCGCGCGCTTCCGTGCCAAGCTCAATAGCGCGGTCCATGTCGCCAATCTCGTGGTAAGCCCTGCCCAGGTCGTTGAGGTTAAAGGCCTCTTCTTCAGTGAAGCTGTGTTCTCGGGCTATGGAGAGCGATTGCAGGCCATACTCGATGGCCTTGTCAAACTCGGCGCTTCCGTAGGAGTGGAGCAACAAAAGGAGCCAGAGGGCTTTGGATTCCGCCCTGGGGTCATTGACCGACCTCGCCAACTCCAGAGTCCGTTGAGTGATCTCTTCGCCTTTTTGCTGGTCCCGCACCGCCGTGTATGTCGAGTGGGCAATGGCCTGGGGCACCAGCGATGCGAGTTCCAATCCGGTGTCACCATGCTCAATGGCCAGAGCTTCGAACTCTTTGCAGTGGTCAATCAAATCCTCGAACCTGGCTGATTCCTGTAGAGCGGTCGCTCTGCTGGAGCAAAGGTAAATGAGGTTTTCCGACGACGCATCCATCGTCTTGGCCAGATCCATTGCCCGACGGTAGTGGTCAGCCGCTTCGCTGTTGGCGTACATCCTGAGGGCGTGGTCGCCCGCGATGGTCGAGTACTTCAATCCACGCTCTTTGTCCATCGCCTCGCTGAAGTGATGGGCCAGACGATGGGCCTGTTCCTCGATTCTGTCTTCAAGAAGTTCTTCCATCGCGTTGGCAACGCCTCGGTGGAACTGGCGTCGCCTGCGGCGTAACACCGAGGCGTACGCTGCGTCTCGCGTCAACTCGTGGCGGAAGGCGTACTCACGCTCCGGCGTTCGAGCTGTTTCGATGACCAGTCCCGCCCGTTGCAGTGTGCTCAACTGGCGGTCCAGAGACGCATCCGAGTCCCAAACGGCCTCAAGCACCGAGCGCTGGAAGTTGCGACCGATGACCGAAGCCATTTGCATCGCTCGGCGGGCATCCGGGTCCAGTCGGTCCATGCGGGCTGTGATCAACCCCTGGAGATTGTCAGGGATTTCGATGTTTGCAATCTCCTGGCCCGCCCGCCAGATTCCGGCGTCTTCGTCTCGATACACCGCGCCGCTGTCTATAAGGCTGCGCACCACCTCTTCGACGAAGAAGGGGTTGCCGTCGGTCTTCTGGAGAATCACATCGCGAGTCTGACCCGGAAGGTCCGCAATGGTCAGAAGGCTGTTCACCAGAGTGTTGCTGTCCTCATCGTTCAGGGGGTTCAACGTCAACTCGGTGTACACGTGGGGAAAGTTGGCCTCTGACTCCTGTCGGGCCTTCCACGCAGGTGACTGGCGTTCGGGCCTGAACGCGCACAGGATGAACAGCGGAACCTCTTCCACCAGAGGCAGCAGGTCTATCAACAAATCCGCCGATGCCTGGTCTGACCAGTGCATGTCGTCCAGGACCATGACGGTGGGAGCGTTGCTGGCGTCGGCCCTCCACATCTGATGACAGGCGTCATACACCTGGTCTTTCAACGCCTCGCCCTGAAGCCGAACAGAGTCCGAATCGCTCCTGATTTCCAGTATCGCCTCCACCGCGCTGGCGACAGTGGCGTGGGTCTGCGGCGTGAGGCCCTGGGGCTGAGTTTCGATCTTCCGTCGAATGATATCGGGAGGGTCTCGGTCCTCAACATTGAAAACTTGAAGGAGGCGCTGTTGGAACAGCGAGTAGGGCCTGGTGACATCGTAAGACGCGGCCCGATTCACTATCCATGTGGCGCTGTCGCCCCACTCGGCCTGAAGCTCATCCAAAAGCCTGCTCTTGCCCAGACCCGCCTCTCCGATGAGCGAAGCGATCCCGCCTCGTCCCTCTCGAGTCTGAGCGAGGAGGGATTTGAGGGTTTCGAGCTCCTCAGACCGACCTATGAGGGGAGCGGCCAGCCCCTCAATGCCCCGGAGCCTTCCGGGCTGGGACTTGGGACGCACGACGCGGTAGGCGGGAACCGACTCGGCCTTGCCCTTGACCTCGATGTCTCCCAGAGATTCCAACTCGAACAGCGGGGCGACCAATTGCTGGGTGTCCTCGGATATCTGGAGCATGCCGGGGCCTGCGGTCTGCTCCATGCGGGCGGCCAGATTCACTGCGTCGCCCATCGCGGTGTACTCGCCCGCCTGCTCCGATCCGACGTCGCCCACGACCACCGGCCCTGTGTTGACGCCGATACGGACATTGAAGTCCATCCCGTACTCGTCAAGCAACTCCTGGCGAAACTCCGTCACACCGTCCAGGATGTCAAGACCGGCCAGGATTGCGCGTTGAGGGTCATCCTCGTGGGCCACCGGAGCGCCGAAGAAAGCCAGGATGCCGTCACCCATGAGACGCGCCACGGTGCCTTCATATCTGATCACGGGCTGGATCATGTAGTCGAACGCCTCGTTCATGATCTCGGTCCACTCTTCGGGATCGAGATGTTCGGCGAAGGCCGTCGAACCAGTCACGTCGCAAAACAGCACCGTGATGACTCGGCGTTCTCCCTGAGCGCCTCGACCGGCGCGGGATGATCGAGAGGAACGGGTTCGCTCTTGCATAAGGTCGTTACATTCAGCAACCGTGGGTGGCCCCTGGAACGGTTACGGATATTCCCCCCTGAAGAAGATAGCACGTAGTCTAGGCGGGAGGGTGAATGGTGTCAAGAAACTGGCGCCCGCTGGCAACCATCAGGTTGCGCTTGTGAACGGGATGTTTTCAGGCGCGGGATTACGTTGATTGTAGAACTTCTTTGACGTGTGGCAGATTCAGGTACGCTTCGCGGATATCGGGTCGTTGGACTGCATCGACAATCTGCTGAACTATCTGTCGTGACTGGTAGAGAAATAGCGAAGCTTCGGGGTTGCCCTGAGCCTGTTCCACCTTGCTCAGATAGCTCAAGGCTTGCCAGAGGATACGCTTGGATCCAAATTCCTTTGCGCGTTCCAGCGCAAGGGTCAGAGTTTCTCGGGCTTCGTCGTGCAATCCCAGCGCGTATTCTGCCTGGCCTTTCAGGCGCATCATTTCGAGGGCGAAGATGTCAATCTTACGATCCTCCATCAGTCGTCGTGAGGACTCGGTGAAGCCCCGCATCCTCTCGTATTGTCCCATCGTCCATAGCGTCTCGCCAATAATGACTGCTGGAAGGAACTGGAAAACTCCGATATAAACACCGACCATGGGACTGAGATCGTCCATGTCCAGACTGCCGTAGGCCGCCACGATGAACTCATTGGCCTGTTCCCTGTCACCCTTTGCAAGATGGAGGTATGCTTTCACGGAGTTGATGAGCTTGAAAAATTCCGCCCCTTCTCCATTTTCGGTCTTGTCGATGATGAGAGCATCCAACCCGTCGTCAAACAGGCCGACAGTTCCGTAGCACCAACCCAGAACTGAGCTTGCAGCCAACTCGAACATGCCTGCATCCGTCTCGTGGGCTATGTCCGCTGACTGTTTTCCCCTATCGAGGGCGAGTTCGATTTCACCTTTGTCCAGATAGAGCGGCATGGCGAAACCGAGCGCCCCCGAGTGCCCCATGAGGTTCCCGATCTCCTCGGATATTTCGATAGCTGCGTGTACAATCTCCAGGCCGGAATCCAGTTTGCCAGACTCGTAATACGTCATTGATGTGGCGATATGATTGTCAATCAACATGGGTTTGTTGTCCAACTGGACCCACAGTTCTCGGGCTTCCAGCAAGACCTGGAGGGCATGCTCCATGTCCCCTATCTCATGGTAGGCCCTGCCCAGATCGTTGAGCGTGTAGGC
>JASLRP010000495.1 GCA_030743915.1 SAR202 cluster bacterium
AAGTATCCGATACTCGCGCTGGTGTCCGTCGGCTATGCTCACGGATACGACATCAAGCGGGCGCTCGACGAACAGTTCTCAGAAGTCTGGCCTGCCATTAACGTGGGGCAGATTTACACCACGCTGTCCCGCCTTGAGCGAGACGGACTAGTAGAAAGCGAACAGGTCAGCCAGTCTGGCAGGCCAAACAAAAAGGACTATCGGCTGACCGACGAGGGTCGACAGGCTCTTGAGGATTGGGTGGACGATTCGTCGTCCAGCCCGCGTCTCAAGGATGAATTCTTCATGAAGTTGATACTTGCGGGCATGGCTGGTATCAGCGATCAGGGCGCGATGATCGAACGACAGAGGCGTCGTTATCTCCAGAACATCCGTGACCTTGACCGCATGGCGGCCAATCAGGGCCAGTCGCAAGACGGAGTGACGCGGCTTCTGGTTGAGGGCGCAACCCTGCATCTGGAGGCCGACCTGCGCTGGCTGGACCTGTGTGAGCAGCACTTCGCGGGTCGAAACGTCGAGTAACCAAGAGGGCACATTGGGGCGTAATGCAGAAATCGCGGAGGCATGGCGATGGAATCGATTGTAAGGGCGAGGGCGCTTTCAAAACATTTTGGCAAGAACGCGGCAGAGTCCGTGGCTCTGCGGGATATTGACGTGGATGTGGAGTTCGGAGAGTTTGTTGCGGTGATGGGGCCAAGTGGATGCGGCAAGAGCACTTTGCTGAACATGCTGGGCGGCCTCGACCGTCCGACTCGGGGCGAGGTGCATCTCAAAGACCAGCGGATCGACGACCTCAGCGAGGGGCGCCGGGCGGTCCTTAGACGACATAGCATCGGTTTCGTGTTCCAGGCGTTCAACCTGATCGGCAACCTGAGCGTCGCAGATAACATCGAGCTTCCCGCGTTGCTGGCTGGAGTCTCCACATCGGAGGCTCGCCAGCGCCGTGACACGTTGCTGGAACAGTTGGGCATCCCGGACAAGGCAACTCAGATGCCCGCCGACCTGTCCGGCGGAGAGCAACAGCGCGTCTCCGTGGCACGCGCGCTGGTGAATAGGCCCTCGTTGCTGCTGGCAGACGAGCCAACGGGCAACCTGGACACCAAGCGGGACCCGCGACGTCCTGAACCTGCTCAAGAGCTACAACTCTGAGGGCCAGGCTATCGTTCTCGTCACTCACGACCCTCGGGTCGCCGCCAGCGCGTCTCGGATCATCCGAATGCGTGACGGCCAGATCGCTGACGAGACACGACTGGATGACGATCAGGACTCCAGAGTCGTGCTTTCGAATCTCGTTGACCTGGAGGTGTAGCGATGTTCAGAGCGATCTCACGTAAGGTCCGAGCCGACATCACCAGCCGCCCCCTTCAGACGGCCATCGTGTTCCTGGCTCTTGTCGGCGCATCATTGGTTCTGACTCTGGCCGCGATGGTCACGCGAGGCATCAACAACCCGTGGGAGAGGCTGTTCGATGAGGTCAACGGCGCTCACGTTTGGTTCAACACCATGCTAGCGGCGGCGCCATCGGCCCCGCTGTCAGACCTGGAACCCATCGGCAACATTGAAGGCGTCTCAGGCACGGCAGGACCTTATGCAGTGACGCCAGCGGGGTACGCGGTCCTTCCCGGAACACAGCCTTTCACGATTATAGGGATGCCCTCGGAGATGCCTGAGGTTGGCGCCGTCAGTATTGTCCATGGTCGATGGCTGAACGCGGGAGCCGTCACCGAAATTGTGTTGGACGTGTTTCTAGCCAGAGGTCTGGGGTACTCCATTGGTGACGAGGTTGAGATCGACACGGTGGATGGATTCCATACCATGACGCTTGTGGGGACCGTGATGGACCCCGGAGCGCCGGGCTTCGCCACAGGGTACGTTCTTCCCACTACACTG
>JASLRP010000496.1 GCA_030743915.1 SAR202 cluster bacterium
AGGAGTATGGAGGTCGTTGGTGATTTCTCGGTTCGAGGTGGTATCTGCACGCAGGTAACAGCGAGCTACGTTAAGGATGGTTCATGAGGTTCAGGTAGACGGGGTAGTAGGACGGCATGGAGTCCCTTTCTATACGAAGTATCTGACCCGAGTCTTCTTGTACTCCCGGTAGCTGTACAAGACCTGATAGTCGGTTATGCCGGTCTGCTGGGAGATCTCCTGGGCAATCGCCTCGCATCCCTCTTTGGACATAGCGTGGAGCATGGTGAAATGGGTGTACGGCCAGTCGGGGAACGTGGGGCGTTCGTAGCAATGGGTGACCCATCGGGATTGGGCCATAATGTTTCCGACTTCTGTGGAACGCTCAGGGGGAACTACCCAAACTGCCATGCCGTTGGAATGGAACCCGGCCCGACGATGATGCAGAACAGCGCTGAACCGCCTCATGATGCCTCGATCTTGGAAGCTGGCCGCCAGATCGAACAATTCCCGCTCGCTGGTTCCGAGACGCTGCGCCATCTCTGAAAAGGGACGGGGTTCCAGGGTTACGTCCTCCTGGAGTTCACGAACCGCGTCAATCTCGAAGTCTGTAAGCGCCTGCGCGCGTTTCCAGGCATCCTCGTCCGTTTTGGGACGTTCCTTTTTCTTGTCAAAACCGTCTGGGCTGTAATACTTGGTCGATGCGCCTTCGCCTTTGACCATGTCAAAGTTGACGCCTATCTTGAAAAACCTTATCGTTGGCATGAGTCGGTAGCTGTCGGCCCCGGTTTCATCGGCCATCTGAGCAACGGTGTCCTCGAGACTCCCGCCTGGGGGCACCGCGAGAGTGAACCATAGGTTGTAGTGACTGTTGCGGGCGTAGTTGTGGCTGACACCGGGGTGTCGATTGATCACCTGGGCGGCGGCATCCTGCTCTTCAGGAGCGGTTTTCATTGCAACCAGCATTGTTTTGTATCCAAGGCGCCGAGTGTCGAATATCGCGCTTATCTGGCGCACGACGTTCTTGGCTTTCATTCGTTCGATGCGCTGGATAACATCCGATTCATCCAATCCTAGAGTTTCGCCCATATGCTGGAACGGCTCTTCCACGAGGGGAAATGAAGACTGGATAATGTTGAGCAACTCGCGATCTTTTAGGTCAAGATCAGAGGTCATCATTCACCTGCCGGTTTTGCTGTTTCAGAGGGTTGGTTTCGTGAAGTTGCGCCTGAGTTGATTTGATGTTGGTTGAGATGTCAAACTCGAACTTGTGAATTGTTTCACGGCGCATACATTTCCATAAGATTAGCATGGAGCAGAAATTTCAGTCAATCAGATATTCAGTAATCGTAGCGGTTCACGGACGTCAAGATTTCCAGATTGTTGCCAAATCAAATAACGCTTCCACTGAAATATATGGCAAGTAACTGATATGTGCTAGTTAAACAGCTGATTTTCGAGTTAATCATGGATTACGACCTGGAAAACGACAAGAGAGAACTGTTCGATCGCATTTCATCCGAATTGAACGACAATCGAGTTGTCGACGCGATGATGCGGGTGCCGCGAGAAGTATTCGTTCCAGTGGAAGCTGCGCACCTGGCATACGCGGACATGGCTTTGGCCATCGGGCATGATCAGACCATATCCCAACCCTACATGGTCGCGTTGATGACCAGCGCGCTGGATGTGAGACGCATGGACCGAGTGCTGGATATTGGCACAGGAAGCGGATATCAGGCGGCTGTGCTGGCGCAATTGGCCCGTCAGGTCGTCACCACGGAGCGTCTGCCGGCCCTCATTGGCAGCGCAGAAAGCCGACTGAAGTCGTTGGGTTACACTAACATCATCGTAAGAGAGGCTGGCGTCGAGTTGGGCCTGCCCGGCGAGCCTCGATTCAATGGAATACTGGTCGGGGCGGGCGCCCCGAAATTGCCGAGAGAGCTTGTCGAGCAATTGGAAATCGGCGGCAGGCTCGTGGTCCCGGTCGGCAGCAGAGAGGAACAGCAGTTGATGAAGGTCATCAGAACGCCCCAGGGATTCTCGGTGGCGACCCTGGGAGGATGCCGTTTCGTGCCGTTGATCGGTGAAGGCGCATGGCCCGAAACAGGCCCCTCAACTGAGTGAACGATGAACTTCACCAGCGTTGAAAACAATTGAGGTCTTAAATATACTGAGACTGGATTCGCGCCTTGTTCTGTAGGCGTGGCTCAGGAGGGAATGGACATATCATGGAATATGAGGTCGTGGTCGGACTGGAGGTCCACGCTCAGCTATTGACGAAGAGCAAAATGTTCTGCGGGTGCAGTTCGGAGTATCAGGACGGAGAGCCTAACTCGGTGGTCTGCCCCGTATGCATGGGGATGCCGGGCGTTCTGCCCGTAATCAACAAAAAGGCTATCGAACACACGATTCGGACAGGGTTGGCTTTGGGATGCTCCATAGCAGAGCACACGAAATTCGACCGCAAAAACTACCCTTACCCCGATTTGATGAAGGGCTACCAAATCTCTCAGTTCGACTTGCCCGTTGCATCCAACGGATGTCTCGAAATTCAGGTGGGCGGCCAGTCTCGTCCAATCGGCGTGACTCGCGTCCATCTCGAAGAGGATGCAGCTAAACTGCTCCATAGGACCGAGGATTACGGAGAAGGGTACAGCCTCCTGGACATCAACAGGGCCGGAGTCCCGCTGATGGAAATCGTCGGGGAACCGGACCTGCGCAGCGCTGATGAGGCGCGAGAATACCTGATTCAGCTTCACTCGATACTCCAGTTCATCGGCACCAGCGTCGCCAACATGGAGGAAGGCAACTTCCGATGCGACGCCAACGTCAGCATTCGGCCAATGGGCGACGAAGAGCTTGGCACAAAAGTGGAAGTGAAGAACATGAACAGCTTCCGCTCGGTGCATCGGGCCATCGAATTTGAGGTTGAACGTCAGACGGCCCTTTTGGAGTCCGGTGGGCGGATCGAACAGGAAACACGAGGATGGGTGGATGATGAAGAGATCACGGTGTCCCAGCGCACCAAGGAGTACGCATCGGACTATCGTTACTTCCCCGAGCCTGATCTTCCGCCAGTGACCATCGATCCGACTTGGGTGGAAGAAATAAGGGAGTCGCTGCCAGAACTTCCGGTGGCTCGCAGAGCTCGGTTCGTAGCCGAAATGGGACTTTCTGAATATGACGCAGAATTGCTGACCGTTTCGCGGGCGGCTGCCGATTATTTCGAGACAGCGCTGAACTCGGATTCGAAACCGTCGAACGAGATGGCGAAGGCCATTGGGAACTGGATGCTGGGTGAAATGGCTCACCTCCAGAATCAGACCGGGACGACGCTGGAAAATGTCAAGATTGCCCCTGGCCAGCTCGTCGAATTGCAAAAACTCGTGGACGGCGGAACTTTGAGTTCCACTATGGCCAAAGACGTATTCGAAAAAATGTACTCCACAGGCGCCGCGCCTCAGGCCATCGCCGAGTCCGAGGGCCTCGTTCAGATTTCTGACAGCGACGCGGTTGGCGCAGCGATAGACGAGGCGGTCGGAGCCAATCCTCAGCCGGTTCAGGATTACCTGGAAGGCAAGGAGAGCGCAATTCAATTTCTGGTCGGACAGGTAATGAGAATCACCAGAGGCAAAGCGAATCCGCAGGTCACCACCGAACTGCTGAAAGCGAAACTGGAGGCCATGAGGTGAATGGCCGCGACGGAAATGGTCGCGACAAGCCTCCTCCACGACCGGGCATGTGGACTCGGCGACGTCGACGGTTTGTCAGCCTGCTTCAAGTCGGAGTCGGCCTGAAACGATGGGCTGTCGTCGGCGTTGTGGGTGTCGCCATCTGGTCAATCGGTTTCGCGTGGCTGATTCGCCAGTTCTTCGATCTCAAGTTCCCGAATTTCCTCCCGTGGTATCTGGAGGGCTTTCTGTTCTTGATAGTTGGATCAGGCAGCATCCTGGCCGCTTTGTGGGGATTCTATCGAAAACTCAGCCCTGTGTTGCTGGGCTCTCAGAGCATCGAGAACATGGCCGATCAGATTTACAATCGATGGTCCAGAGGCAGAGGGCCGAAGATTGTGGCGATTGGCGGTGGCACCGGACTATCGGTGCTGCTCAGAGGGTTGAGGGTGCATACTGACAACCTGACGGCCATTATTACCGTCGCTGATGACGGGGGCAGTTCGGGACGTCTCAGGCGGGAACTGGGCGTGTTGCCTCCCGGAGATTTTCGCAATTGCCTCGTTGCAATGTCCGAAGATGAATCATTGCTGGGCGAACTGTTCCAGTACCGGTTTGACGAAGGCGACGGATTGAAGGGCCACAGTTTTGGAAATC
>JASLRP010000497.1 GCA_030743915.1 SAR202 cluster bacterium
GTCCTGAGCGGTCCGGCCATCGCCGGCAGTGGCACGGCTCACGTCCTCGAAGGCGCCGCTGTCACGGTTCTCAACGGAGCGTCGTCCACAGGCCCGATCCGCGGTATCCTGGAGATGTCGGGGCCGGCGTCGGAGCATTCACCCTACGCCACTCTCCAGCATCTGGTCATGGCGCCCCATGCCAGGCCTGAACTGGCCGGCCATATCGCCCTCAACGCCACCCAGACGGCAGGACTCAAAGCGGCCGTGTATCTGGCTCAGGCCAGCTTTGGCCACACGCCAGCGGTGACCGAATCATTCGGCCCGGTCGGCCCTAACGAACCCGGTCGCGAGGGCCTTCCCCGCGTCATATACATCGGCCAGATCTTCTCCCGACAGCAGACCGCAGAGATTGACGAGCAGGTCCTCTACGGACTGAACACCGACGGCATGCTTCCCACGCTTCTGCATCCAAACGAGTGGCTGGACGGCGCAGTGGTCGCCTCATACTGGACAGCCGTCGGCGGCGCGGAGACCTATTTCTATCAGAACCATCCCATTATCACTGAGCTTTATCGCCGCCACGATGCCGGAGAGTTAAACTTTGTCGGCACGGTGGCGACCATCTCCGGTTCGGATAATGAGGATAGGGACCGAGGAACCCAGATTGCCGCCCACCTGGCGAAATGGAGCCTGAACGCCGACGCTGCGGTGCTTACCAAGTACGGAGGCGGTGTCCCCCACGCCGACATGGCCGAGACCGCCCGCCTGCTGGAGAACATGGGCGTTCGCACCTCGGTCATGGTCTCGGATATGTCCAGGGACCGCCGGGTGGAGTCTGCCCTGCTCTTTAACTTCCCAGAAGTTGACGCCATAGTATATTGTGGTGGCAATGACACGAGATGGGAGGTTCCCCCAGTCGAGCGGGTAATCGCTGGAAACCCGCACGCAGCCGAGGCCCTTTCAGTATCCCAGATTATCGGAGCGTCCAACGTGATCGGAGTAGCAAACTCCCAGGGAGCTACCCATCTACGCTCCGTCATCTACTAAAATCCTGATACGCTGACACCTGAAGACCCGATACCTGAATTCCTAAGGAGCAAAACATGCGAGTCGTCCACTACATAAACCAGTTTTTCGGCGGCATTGGCGGGGAGGAAGCCGCTGGCTCGCCTTTGGAGGAACGCTCCGGGTCCGTGGGACCGGGACGCCTGCTGGAGCAGTTACTGGGCGACGACTCTCAGATCGTCGCAACCCTCATCTGCGGAGACAACTACGCAGTCGAGCAGCAGGATGACCTTACAACCGCAGTTTTGGACAAGGTACGAGCTTCAGAGGCCGACCTGTTCGTTGCGGGCCCGTGCTTCGAGGCCGGGCGATACGGGATGGCCGCCGGCGCGCTGTGTAATGCCGTCCAGTCCGAGCTTGGAATTCCGGCAGTTGCAGCCATGCACGAAGAGAACCCCGGAGTCGATCTGTACCGTGAAGCCCTGTACATCGTCAATTCTGGCGCCAACGCATCGGCCATGCGTGACGTGATATCCACGATGGTCAATATCGGCCAGAAGCTGATAGCAGGCGAAGTCATCGGTTCTCCGTCCGAGGAGGGATACCACACTCGTGGTCTGATCCGGGACGCCTTCGTCGAGCAGACATCTGCTGAACGGCTGGTTGGCATGGTTATGAGCAAGGTCAACGGCGAATCCTTCGAGTCCGAGATGGTCTCGACCTCTTTCGAGCCGATTCCGGTTCCCGGCGCCGTGCAGGACATCTCCAAGGCCAAGGTCTTGGTCATCACCGACGGCGGTCTCGTCCCAACAGGCAACCCCGACAAGATCGAGGGATTGGCCGCCACACGATGGGGAACTTACAGCTTTGAGGGCAAGGACAATCTGGACGGCGACGACTACGAAATCTCTCACGGTGGATACGACCCCCGGCACGTTGAGGAAGACCCGGACAGGCTTGTTCCTCTGGACGCTCTGCGCGAGATGGAGAAAGAGGGCGCCATCGGGGAGCTTCACAACGAGTTCATATCCACATCCGGCCTCGCCAATCCGCTCTCAAACACCCGGCGCATGGGCAAAGAGATGGTCGAGAAGGTCAAGAACGACGGAGTGGACGCTGTGATTCTCACATCCACTTGAGGGACCAGCACTCGCAGCGGCGCTGCGATCACAACCGAGTTTGAGAAGGCCGGAATCCCTGTCGTCCAGATCACCTCGGCTTTGCCCATCGCCAAGATGGTCGGCTCCAATCGAGTGGTCCTCGGCCACGGCATAGTCCACGTCGCCGGAGACCCCAACCTGGCTCCCGACGAGGAGAAGGACCTGAGACGCAATCTCGTTCAGAAAGCCCTGGACGCCCTGGAGTCTGAGCCGGAGGGGTAAGCGAGGGGTCAGGTTTTCAGGTGTCAGGGATCAGGCACGACATCGCTGAGAGAGGCTCGAAAAATGGCATTTGATTACGACCTGATAGTCTCCGCAGGACGCGTGTTCTGCGCCGACACCGGACTGGACGGGCCTGGAGCCGTTGCCGTGAAGGATGGCCGCATCGTTGCGTCTGGGCCGGAGATACGCGGGACAACCAAAGAATCGCATGATTTTCCGGACTGCCTTCTTCTCCCTGGACTGGTGGACATGCACGCCCACCCGGCGCCTGGCGACTGGAAATACGGCATCGACCCGGACATCGAAATCCTGCCCAGAGGAACGACCACTATCCTGTCCCAGGGAGATTCCGGCGCCGCCCATTGGCCGGAATATCGCGACACGACAATCCGAGGCTCCAGGACTCGCGTCAGGCTTGCCATCAGCGCCGCCATCAACGGAGAGACCGGCGCGATGGGGACTCCGTGCTTCGAGAACATCGACGACCTGAAAGTTGATGAGGCAGTCTCGGCCATCCAGGATGGAGGCGACGACATCTGGGGCATCGCGGTCAATTGCTCCCAGGCGTCCAGCGGAACCGCCGACCCCAGAGTCGTGCTGTCCAAAGCGATAGAGATGGCCGAGCGCACAGAAAGGCCGCTCCTCTTCGGAGAGCGATGGGAACCCTACGACTGGCCCATCGCCGACCAGCTAGAACTGCTCAGACCCGGAGACGTTGTGACCTACTGCTTCCACGCCAGCCCCAACGGACTGGTGGAGAACGGCAAGGTCATCGACGCCGCATGGAAAGCCCGCGAGCGAGGCATCCTATTCGACATCGGGCACGGCATGACATCCTTCGACTTCCACACCGCCGAGGCCGCCATTGCCGACGGCTTCCTCCCCGACACCATATCCACCGACCAGTACATCCGCCACGTAGGGAGCAATCCCCAGCACGACCTGCTGCGCACCCTCTCCAAGCTCCTGGCATCGGGAATGTCGGAAGCGGACGCCTTCCCCCGAGTCACCCAGCGCCCAGCCCAAATCCTCGGCCTCGATAGTGAAGTGGGAACCCTCGCTCCAGGCTCGTGCGCCGACCTCTGTGTTGCGAGATGGAATGACGCCGCTCCGCCTTTGGTGGATGTGGCCAGGGTCTCGAGATCGGGAGGTTGCTACGAGTCAGTCCAGACTATCCGTGCAGGTGACATGATAAGATAACGGTATCCCCCAGATGCGAGAAATGTTGTGGGTGCATCAGGATTTGAATTTGCGCCGACTGGGGTCAGTGTTTGTTTGCGTCCGACAGCAATAAATGAAACAGGATACTTTGCAGCACACAATGGTCAGATTGGCTAAGAAACACGGATTCCCGAGAATCAACCTCCACGGACTTCGCCATATTCACGACACTACCCTACTCCGATTGGGTGTCCACGCCAAATTGGTCCAGGAGCGATTTGGCCACTCATCAATCTCGATCGCACTGGACCTGTATTCGCACGTAACCCCAGGATCCCGAGAGCCGGCAGGATCGGCGAAAGATTCGAGCACGCCGTTCGCCCTCGGGCCATCGAAGCTGTGATCTGAATGTGTACCTCTACCGTGTGAGTTCTCCGAATATCTCCCGGATAGCCATGCCGAACGGCAAGCGCATGAACGTGAGTCGATTCTTTATCCCTCGTCCAATCATCGTTCGCACTCTTTCTTCAACTGTACGATCTTCGTCTGGATTTACTACCCACAACCGTCGAACCATCGTGTCACTTTGAGTGCCAAGCGCGAACAAATAGCGAAAAAAAGAGTCAGTTTCTGGCAGAGAATAGCCGATTAATATTATGTTCTCGGCACCGGCAAGTTCACGCGCCGCCATTTGCCAGACTGGTGCAAGTTGAGGTTGATAGTCGGTCTTGTTCCATGTAGGCGGGACTAGAACCGGCGTGCTCAACTTGTGTCCATCGCCATGTGTACTTGACGGCAATTGCGAACCTAAATTGAAATATATCTCACGTGTCTCCGGGAAGAGCAGGCCTTGATTTAATTCTCGCATATTCCACGCGACAATCCGGTCGCACTCCTCACAGAATCCCCAGTTAATCGAGCCATGTAATTTGAGCAACGGGATATGCTCAGAAGGCAATTGACCGGTCAGGCAATAATCGAAGGGGATGCGATTTACGTGCAGAGCATAATCTAAGTTCACATCATAGTTGAATGTAAGCAGTGATACATCTTGTGTAACTGGCGATCGATTCGGTGCGGTCAGATCGTGGATACTAGTTGCGAATCTCATAAATGGTTCTGGAGGCATAATAGTTCTGTCCCGCACCGGGAAAGGTATGCTCCTTTCGAGAGTTTTGTAAATCACTGTGACCATTGAAGCCCGGAGGGCGCGAATTTCAGTTTTGTCTTCGATGTCTGGGAATTTGCCGATGAGGTTACCCATCTCAATGGCACCGAATAACGACTCCACATTGTCTAAATCGAGGTGCGATTTGGCGTAGATCAGTTGGAGAGATGCCCGCGCCCGCCGAACGGATTCAAACGCATCGCTGGCGTCGAGGATATCGTTTACGCCGAGGCTATACAAATCATCGGCTCGATCCAGAAAATCAGCCATCATTGGTGCGCCCGACTCCGCTGAAGCGCCTGCGCCGAGAATGAATACAGTCTTCATATCTGGTCTTTCAGTTCCATTCAAAAATCCATTGGCCCCAATTCGCATTACCTCGAAAACAACAACACCCCTCTGATTGCTCTCAAGGGGGGTGTTTTGTGCCTAAGAAACTGAAGAAAATGGCAGGAGCGGCAGGATTCGAACCCGCGACCCTCGGTTTTGGAGACCGATGCTCTAGCCAGACTGAGCTACGCTCCTGCGTTTCGCATGACGTGACATGCTGGGGGTTTGTGCTTGCGCCGTCGTCTGGCGACGGCAGCTTGGTAAATTCTAATACTCTCCGCATCCACGGGTCAAATGCTTTTGTGCGATCTGGGGGTTTGTTTTGCGTCGCCTCGGCTCGCGGATTGGCGATGAACCTCAGAAAGTCCAGCCGTTCAGCTATCCGCGAGTCGCCCGCATTCAGCAAGAAGCGCAACGAAATGAATGGCCAAGGTGGCCTGTAAGCCGAGTTCTGTTTCCGCTTGCGCGGACGACGACCATCTATCTAGGCCTGCCGTTGCCGACAGGCTCCAGCGGCCAACCCGGGGACGGTCCGGGCGAACCTTGTCCCCCTATTAGGCCTTGCTCCGGATGGGGCTTGCCTGGCCCCTGATGTCACCACCAGGGCGGTGAGCTCTTACCTCGCCTTTTCACCCTTGCCTGCCGAAACAGGCGGTATGTTTCTGTGGCGCTTTCCGTCGGGTCACCCCGCCCCGCCGTTAGCGGGCATCCTGCCCGGTGGAGCTCGGACTTTCCTCTCTCCCGGCAATAACCGGGACAGCGGCCGCCCGGCCACCTTGGACCATCAATAGTTTAGCAGACGACAGGTTATCTCATGGTGGCGCGACCCAGCATCCACTGGAACAATCGTCCGGGGATCAGCCTCGACCCTATGATTCCGGCGTGAGCCTCCAGCCCCACCGGATGCCTGAGCGCCGGACGTCGCGACCTGATTATCTTGTGGATGACTTTCGATACTTTCACCGGGTCCGAGGCCAGCCTGTCATAGGTCTGATGCCGGGCGTTGTAACGTTGAACGTAGGGAGCGTAGGCCAGTTTGGGGTCGTCGGCCCTTGCAGCTCGGACCTGGTTGCGCTGGAATTCGGTCTCGAACAGCCCTGGTTCTACAAGCGCGACGTGGACTCCGAGGGGCGAAACCTCGGTCCTCATGGACTCGCTCAGACCTTCCAGAGCAAACTTGCTGGCGGCGTAAACCCCGTTGAAGGGCGTCGCCAGCCTGCCCAGAATCGAGCTTATGTTGATGATCTTGCCCGCCCCACGCTCGATCATCCCAGGCAGCACAGATTGGGTCATGCGAACAGCAGCGAACAGGTTGGTCTCGAACAGAGTTTTCATCTCGTCGATGGACACGCTCTCCACTGGCCCCCACACGCTGTATCCCGCATTGTTCACCAGCGCATGAATGTCTCCGAACTGATTGAAGACTTCGGGCATCACGCGCCGCACCTCGGCGTCGCTGTTGATGTCCAACTCCAGGCCATGCACACTCACACCCCGCTGGTCGGCCTCGGAATACAGATCGCCCAATCGAGACGATGCCCGACTGGTCCCGATCACGTTATATCCCTTCTCCGCCAGATACAGGCACGTGACCTTGCCGATACCGGACGACGCTCCTGTGATTAGCACCGTCTGTGACTGGCGATTGGCGACCATGCGACAACTCCTGGAAATGGTGAATTCTCCACGCGCTGACATTATAGGGTGTCAAGCTCGGAGTTTCTGGTCGGCTGGATGTCAGGCGTGGATTTCAGGCCATGATCAATACGATCTCAGTCGGCGGCCATGAGACGAGTTTCGGCGGGGCTTCCTGTGAGGGCTCGGTTGAGATTCATGGCAGTGTGGATCAGTCCCACATGACTGTAAGCCTGTGGGAAGTTGCCCAGGAATCCGTTCGTCCGCGGGTCGATCATCTCGGAGAACAACCCCACGTGATTGGCATTTGCCATGATTTGCCGGAAACTCTCCTCGGCTCTTTCGGTCTGGCCTGTGACGATCAGGTTCCCTATCAGCCAGAAACTCAGCAGAGTAAACGTGCCTTCGTCCTCACCGTCGAGACCATCGTCGGTGCTGGACGGAACGTACCGGCGCACGAAAGGCCCATCAGCAAGCTCACGACTGATGGCTTCGAAGTTTGACAGAATTCGCGGGTCATCCGGCGGCAGAAAATTCAAGAACGGCACGATCAGCAGGCTGGCGTCCAGTTCTTCGCGGTCGTACTGTTGAACGAATGCCTTTTTCCGGTCGCTCCAACCGTGTTCGATGACCTCATCATGGATAATGTTGGCAATGCGCCGCCAGCCGGCAGCGAGAATCGGCCTGCCCTTGGAGGTCGCGATGATTGCGGCTCGGTCCAGAGCCGCCCAGCACATTATTTTGGAATAGACGAAGTGCTGAGGCTCCCCCCTGACCTCCCACACTCCCCTGTCCTTGCGGCGCCAGTTTGAGGACACGATCTGGGCAAAGTTGACGACCAGAGACCACGCTTCATCAGAAATCCATCCCTGAAGTTTGTGCAGTGCATGAACCGCCAGGATGACCTCCCCGAACACATCCATTTGGAAGTGTCGCGCGGCCCCGTTGCCAATGCGGACCGGCCTCGAATCCCGGTAGCCTCGGAGGTGGTCCAGTGTGTATTCCTTCAATGTCGAATTCTGGCTGACCCCATAAACGATCCGGGTCCTGCGGTCGTCAACCTTGCACTGTCTCAGCAGCCAATGGACATATCTTGAGCCTTCAACAGCATCGCCCATGCGCAGCAACACCTCCACAGTGAAGGCGGAATCTCGGAGCCAGGCATAGCGATAGTCCCAGTTTCGGGAGCCACCGATGCCCTCAGGCAACGACGTGGTTGGCGCCGCGATGATTGCCCCGGTGCGCCTGTACATCATCAGATGCAGGACCAGGAACGAGCGGACCACCTCGTCGCGCCACAATCCATCATACTCAGCGCTTCGGGCCACTCCATTCCAGTATTGCATTGTCTGGGTCAGCCGATGTCGAGACTGATATGCTTCGACTTTTTGCGAGCGTCTGTGACCGTAGGCCAGCACGAACACCGACTCTTGTCCTTCGGTCATGGGAAATACGAGCCGGGCCTCGTCTGTTGCGACCTCCAAATCCCTGTCTGCGCACAGAGTCATGACTTGCCGAGTCCCTGTTGCGACTACTCCATTGCGCACCGCCGTGAAGGTGGTGTCGCCTCGCGCATAATCCAGCCTCGGCCTGAAACGGATTGCGACCTCTACCGAGCCGGACTCACATCGCACGATTCGATGAAGCTCGTGAGGCGCGGGCGCCCTGGTGTCGGCATCCTCAGCCACGGGCATGAAATCGGTGACGGTCATTTCGCCGGTGGATGTTCGGAATCGGGTGCAGAGGACATTCGTGTCCGGGATATACGTCTGCTGAGCAGTCGCATTCGTGTCAGTCGGGTAGATCTGAAAACTGCCGCCGTCGTTCTCATCGAGGATAGCGGCGAACACACTGGGGGAGTCGAATCGGGGAAAACAGCACCAATCTATGGAGCCATCTGTCCCCACGAGAGCGGCGGATGACATGTCGCCGATAAGTCCGTATTTTTCCATCGTCAGTTCCGTAACGAGATTATTCGTATTTCGGTTGTTGATCACCGAATGGCTCTGCGCATTCTGACACTCAGCGTAACGGATGATTGACTCAACATCTACGCTTTTTTGAATCTCCGACAATACAAGATATGGACAGATTCAATCAAATGATCACCATGATGTGAGAATGATGCCCCAGTCGCCCGCTTTCGATGTCGTCCTAAACCGCAACAACAACGCAAAATCGTGGAGCCGAGTTTCTATATCTGGGTCGCCTCGGTAGGATATAATCACAGAGTGTTGCGACCTAATTGGCAACGCAGTCATAGAATGGCCGCGTTGGGTCACGATATGGGAATAAAGCTAACAGGTAACCAGAACCGACCAACCGGTGCTGGTTACGACTCTCAGAAATCAAATCACCCCGCCAGAAGGAGCGTCAACAATACATTGGCATTGATCGAAAATATCAAAGCGCTGGAAGTCCTGGACTCGCGAGGAAATCCCACCGTCGAGGTGGACATTCTCCTATCTGATGGCGCAATCGGCAGCGCGCTCATCCCTTCGGGAGCGTCAACCGGCGCCAACGAGGCGCTGGAGCTTCGAGACGGCGATGACCGCTACCTGGGCAGAGGCGTTCTGAAGGCCATAGCCAACGTCCACGACAAAATCGCTCCTGAAATTCTGGGCCGAGAAGCCTCGAATCAGGAGGAGATCGACAATGTCATGACGCAGATGGATGGCACGGACCTCCTGAAGAATCTTGGGGCCAACGCCGTTCTGGGCGTTTCTCTGGCCGTGGCTCGCGCCGCCGCTCAGAGCGCAGGGCAGCCACTTTATCAGTATTTGGACCAGGGCAAGCCGCTGACTCTGCCCGTTCCCATGCTTAACATCATCAACGGCGGGCGCCACGCCCACAACTCCACCGACTTCCAGGAATTCATGGTGATCCCCGCCGGGTTCGACACTTTCCGCCGCGCCCTGCAGGCCGGTGTCGAAATCTACCACGCTCTGAAGGATATTATCGACGGCAAAGGTCTCAGCACTAACGTGGGCGACGAAGGAGGGTTCGCGCCGACTCTGGAGGCCAACAGAGACGCCGTAGAGTTGGCTCTAGAAGCCATCGAGAGCGCCGGATACAAACCCGGAGTCGAGGTGTTTCTGGGGATGGACGTCGCGGCCTCGGAGTTCTCTCCGGACAAAGGGAGTTACGTTCTGAAACGGCCGGCGATGTCCCTCACATCCGGAGGGTTGCTGGACGTGTACGACACTTGGTTGAACGAGTACCCGATGATCTCCATAGAGGATGGTCTTGGCGAGGACGACTGGGAGTCCTGGGCGGTTATGACGGAGCGATTCGGCTCCAGAGTCCAACTGGTGGCCGATGACGTGTACACGACCAATCCCAAACTAATCGAAAAGGGCATCCAGGACAAATCATCTAACGCGGTGCTGGTGAAGCTCAACCAGATCGGGACAGTGACCAAAACGCTGGAGGCGATACGCATGACTCAGGATGCCGGATGGGGCGTCGTCATAAGCCATCGCTCCGGCGAGACTGAGGATTCGTCAATAGCAGACCTGGCTGTCGGTACCTCGGCGGGCCAGATCAAGGCAGGCGCCCCAGCCCGAGGGGAGCGCACCGCCAAATACAACCGCCTCCTCCGCTTAGAGGACGAACTGGGCGATAACGCTCTCTATGCCGGGCTGTCTGTATTCGAGAAGTATCAGAAGTAATGACGATCCAAGACAGAAACAACTGCGCAATTGTCCGCACTCCTGAATACAAGAGCAATTAACCACGAACGCCGAGAGCAGTCTGAGGTTTGGACTGCTCTCGGCGTTAAGCGTCAATAAAAGGGGAACCTCGCATGTCAACCAAGATCGGCATAAACGGCTTCGGGCGCACTGGACGCCAGCTTCTGCGGGCCATTCAAGACACCTATCGAGATAAGCTGGAGGTTGTTGGCATCAGCAACCGCAGAGTCGCCGCCGAAGACTATGCCCATCTGTTCAAGTACGACACTACCTATGGGGCTTATCAGGGAGAGGTGTCCGCGACCGAAGACAGCATGACGGTCGATGGCTCCACCATTCAAATGGTATCTGCGTCAGACATCGCAGACCTTCCCTGGGGCGACCTCGGCGCAGATATCGTCGTCGATTCGACGGGCGCTTACACTGACGCTCAAAAGGCGGCGGGGCACCTGGAAGCCGGAGCCAAAAAGGTGGTCATCACCGCTCCAGCTAAGAACGAGGATGTGACCGTTGTTCTGGGCGTAAATGAGAAAGACTACGACGCAGACCGTCACAACGTTATCTCCGGGTCTTCCTGCACCACGGGCTGCATCGCGACGATGGCCAAGGTGCTTCACGAAAACTTCGAGATTGAGCAGGCGTTCATGACCACGGTCCACTCCTACACCGGCGACCAAAGGCTGCTGGACGGCTGGCACCGGGACCGTCGCAGGGCACGCTCGGCCGCATCGAACATCGTTCCCACATCCACCGGCGCCGCGAAATCGGTGGGCATCGTAATTCCTGACCTGCTGGGAAAACTGGACGGCATGGCCCTCCGAGTCCCGACGGACACCGTGTCCATGACTGACCTGGTCGCCACACTGGGCACAGCTGTATCGATCGACGAGGTCAATCAGGCGTACAAGACCGCCGCCGGGGGCGATCTCAAAGGGATAATGGAGTACACTGAGGAGGAGCTTGTTAGCTCCGACTTCCGAGGCAATCCCCATAGCTGCATAATCGACGCGGGGTTGACCAAGATTATGGGCGGCAACATGGTCAAGGTGCAGGGCTGGTACGACAACGAATGGGGATACTCCTGCCGCACCGCCGATCTCTGCGCTTACGTGGCCGACCAGGGCGTCTAAACTCAATGCCTTGCGCCCCGAAATCCGTGGATGCTCGCTGATGCCAGACTCCAGGAGTGTCCAGGAAAACATTGGCATCGTGCGCGCTCTGTCCAACGAGACGGCGGCGTTTCTGCACTCTCTGCCCGCCGATGTCTGGAGAGACCCTGACCGCTTTGCCAGCGGCTGCCAGAACTGGAAGGTGGGCGATGTGATAGCCCACCTTGTCGACCACGCCAACCGCACAACCCTCAGCATCGAACGGGCCTTACGAGGAAGCGTTGCCCCTCCGCCGGGTTACAGGCCGCTGACGCCCGAAGAGGCTGACCAGCAGTTGGTCGAGCTTCGCACGGCATACGACGAAGACCTATTCCCGGAATTCAACGCCTCCTGCCTCCGCCTCAACCGCCTGCTAGTGGGACTGGAGGCAGAACAATACGATCTTGAAGCGTGGCATCCTGGCGGAATCCGAAGCGCCGCGCGGCTCATCGAGTATCGAGCGCTGGAGCTTTCCATCCACGAATGGGATGCACAGTACGCCTTCGACCGCCAAGCGTCGCTCAGCCTCTCGGCCATCCCGTTTTTGATGGGCTGGGTCGAACAGTGGTTACGGGCCGCGTTTCAGGGAGCAGACGACCTGGCATCATCGGTCCGACTGCGCTTTGATATCGACTCTTCAGAAAGTTATGATCTAACTATAGAGAACAGTAGCTTCTCTCTGGGACATTCCGCCTTCGACGATGCGGATGTCACCCTCGCCCTCAGCGCCAGTGACTACATACTCGCGCTCACGGGCAGGCTGCCGGTCCGGCGCTTGGCGCGGCGTGGTCGCATTCAAGTGGATGGCAACGCGGAACTGGCCTACCAGCTAACCGATTGGTTCGGCGCCGTTCATGCGATCACAATGCTCTGAACCCCTGACTGCCTGAACCCTCGATACCTGCGCAAACCATGAATTCCAATTACTGACTGAGTCTTGCTGTGTTTGTTGTAAGAGCGAATCTACAAGAGTATAATGTCGTGACATTAACAGCGACACCACTACGAATGGAGGCTCCCCCGATGGCGATTGATACCGGAACAGAAACTGGAACTTTCAGAGTCAAATCAGGTCTGGCCCAGATGCTCAAGGGCGGAGTCATCATGGACGTGGTGACCGCCGAGCATGCCAAGATCGCCGAGGACGCAGGCGCCTGCGCCGTCATGGCTCTTGAGCGCGTTCCGTCCGACATTCGCGCGGCCGGAGGCGTCTCTCGCATGTCCGACCCCTCGATGATCCAGAGCATCATCGACGCTGTGACAATTCCAGTCATGGCCAAGGCTCGAATCGGCCACTTCGCCGAGGCTCAGGTCCTGCAAGCGCTGGGCGTTGACTACATCGACGAATCAGAGGTCCTGACTCCTGCTGACGAAAACAACCACATAGACAAGAGCGATTTCAACGTGCCCTTCGTATGCGGGTGCCGCGACCTGGGCGAGGCGCTTCGGCGCATCGGCGAGGGCGCCGCAATGATTCGCACCAAGGGCGAGGCCGGCTCCGGCAACATCGTCGAAGCTGTCCGACATGCCCGCCAGGTGATGGGCGAAATCCGCCGAATCCAGGGAATGGACGAGGCCGAGCTTATGGCCGTCGCCCGTGACCTCCGCGCTCCCTACGATCTGGTCGTTCAGGTCCACGAGTTAGGCGCCCTTCCCGTCGTCAACTTCGCCGCAGGTGGCATCTCCACCCCCGCCGACGCATCTCTTATGATGCAGCTTGGCGTTGATGGCGTCTTTGTCGGCTCTGGCATCTTCAAGTCTTCGAACCCTTCCCGTATGGCCGACGCCATCGTCAAGGCCACGACCCACTATCAGGACCCTGCCATGGTTGCTGAGGTTTCCAAGGGCCTGGGCGACGCGATGCCTGGACTGGACGTGCGCACAATGCCCGAGTCCGAGCAGTTGGCGACCAGAGGCTGGTAAATTGACAACAGTCGGCGTTTTGGCGATCCAGGGAGATTACCGAGAACACAGGTTACTATTGGAATCGCTCGGCGCCGATGTCAGCGAGATACGACTTCCCGATCAGTTGGACGATGTGGATGGCCTGATCATCCCCGGTGGCGAAAGCACCACCATCGTCCAACTGATCGACATCTACGAAATGCGCGAGAAGCTTCGGGAACGTGTGCTTAACGAAGGCATGCCGACATGGGGCACCTGCGCGGGAATGATCGTGATGGCCCAGAAGCTGTCAGACCACCGCCCGGACCCTCTCAAGCTCATGAACATCGAGGTCAGCCGCAACGCATTCGGCAGGCAGGTTGACAGCTTCGAGACCGACCTCGACGTCGAAGACATGGACGGCCCTCCCTACCACGCGATCTTCATCCGCGCTCCGGTTGTTGACTCGATTGGCGAAGGCGTCAGGATAATCTCCAGCCTTGAAGATGGCCGCCCCGTGGCCGTCAGGCAGGGCCATATGCTGGCCACCGCCTTCCACCCCGAGCTTACAGACGACCCCCGCATGCACAAGCTGTTCCTTCAGATGGTCGAAGAGGCGCTCTGAATCGGCTCTGATTGTCCCTGCGAAGGAACACACATCCTTCACGTTCCTCATATCTTTTTTTCAGGCTGCGTCGGCAATTATGTGAGCGCGGTCCCT